>JAUWPC010000158.1 GCA_030611815.1 Desulfobacteraceae bacterium | reverse complement strand
ATAAGACTGTTATCGGTGTGATCACATCCCGAAAGTGTCCGACCTGCGGGCACCATGAAGTGGGCTATGAAACAAATGACGGAGATTTTTTCCCTCTAAAACCTGGAGATACGGTTGGAGTATTCCGGAAACCACCCACACCTGGTCTTATCGCAGACACCGAAGGGTTTACCGAGGAGCCACCCGAAGGGACTGAAAACGATTTTTCAGAATTTGAACCGTGGGTGCCTGATCCTCTAAGATCCGACAGGTTCCTTCGCTCTAAATATGGCATTCTCATTAACAAAGACATGGTTAAAGGAGAGATGTCAGCAGCGCTCTACGAAATTGCCTACAAGCAGAAACTGCAGCAACTCCTCCAAAGGGAGGTATATACCCCTTTGTCAGTCATCCTTGACAAGTACTTTGTTGCTCCTCACCTTGCTGGAGGCGATCCAAAGCAGGTGGCTGATGCCCTGTGGGAGGAATTGGAAGAAATCAGAATACCTGTGCAGTCTGTCACGCAATGGCTTGAGGATATGGACGACGAGAGCCTTTTGAAAATGATTCATCCCCTGTCAATCAATGATTTGAAGGATGAAAGGGCCAGCGATGAGCAGTTGAAGCAGGAACTCAATGAACTTTCATTGGAAGATTTCTTAGAAATGCTATGAAATATCAAACTGTTCAGACTTATTTCAGATCCATCACAAACCTGGCAGATTTTACTTCTTTGCTTGCAAGACGCACTCCCCGGGCCTTGACTCCTTTGATGGTATAATCAGAGACTCGAAATGTTTCTTGAAGAACCCTCAGACGTGGTTTAGGTTTGTAATTAATGGTCAGAGATACATCTTCCAATGTCGTCGCCTTTAACACTGCGCAGGTATCGGGAATGATGGAATACCCCCTGTTGAGGATAAACTTCTCTATTCGGCATCGCTTAATATGGGCATACCCGTTTTCGTTCTTATATACAACGGTGAAGACTGTCTTTGCGCATGTCTCATGATCTGCAAATCCGCAGTAAAGCATTCCCTTGTCCACAAACAATTTTTCAGGCACATCAATCACCGAGTATGCCCCGGTTTTGCGGAGCACCAGGATACGGTCATACTGTGAAACGTCAAAAAGTAGGTTCCCGCTTGCCTCATACCCGATATACCCGGTTTTCGGGTCATAACGGAGCTTCAGGTTGCGCTGGGCCGCTTCCCGAACATCAACCTGGCCAAAAGAGATTATCTCTGTCCGGCGCGGATAGTCATCCTCATGTTTGGTTATAATATTCTCTTTCAAAAAGAAAATGGCGTAGTCCGTAATATGGGCAAGGTGGTGCTTGATCTCCTTGATCCGTTTCCGAATCTCCTGCATCTCTTTTTTGACCTTGTTGATGTCATAAAGAGAGATCCGCCGGATAACGATCTTTAACAGGCGATCAACATCCTCAGTGGTGACCTCGCGCATGATCTGTTTGGAAAATGGCTTGAATCCATCAATTACACTCTTAAGTACTCCCTCCATTGTAGTCTTTTCTTCAATCTTTTTGTAAATGCGTTCCTCTATAAATATCTGCTCAATGGTCCGCGCATGGAGTTTATCCCCGAGCTGTTTCTGTTCAAGTTTCAGCTCTGCAGTCAGGATTTCGACCAGCCTTACAGTATGATGTTGGATAACTTCGCTTACCGTCATAATTGTCGGCATGCTGTCTTTAATTACCAAAAGATTTACCGGGATAGATGCCTCACAATCAGTGAACGCAAAAAGGGCATCAACAGTATCCCCTGTGTACACACCCCGGGCTAATTTAATTTCGATCTCAACACCCTCTGCGCTGTAATCGTCGATGGTGGAGATTTTGATCTTGTTCTTTTTTGCCGCAGCCTCAATAGAATTGATGAGGCTTTCAGTGGTGGATCCAAAGGGCAACTCCCGGATAATAAGTTTTTTGGGGTCTTTGGTATCGAGCTTCGCCCGTACCAAGATCTTGCCGTTACCGTCATTATACTCTGATACATCCGCAAAACCCCCTGTCAAAAAGTCCGGGAAGAGCGTAAAAGGCTCCCCCTTCAGGCATGATATCACGGCTTCAACCACCTCAATCAGATTATGGGGCAGGATTTTCGTGGACATGCCAACAGCAATCCCTTCGGCTCCCTGAACCAGCAGCACAGGAATTTTTGCTGGAAAGGTGACTGGCTCACGGTTCCGGCCATCATAAGAATTCTCATATTCTGTGATCTCGGGATTGTAGAAAACGTCTTTAGCGAGAGGGCGCAGCCGGCACTCGATATACCGGGCCGCTGATGGCCCGTCTCCGGTGAAAACATTGCCAAAGTTTCCCTGTTTATCAATAAAGAAATCTTTGTTGGCAAAGGCTACAAGGGCTGAATAGATGGAGGCATCGCCGTGAGGGTGATATTTCATGCAGTTACCGACTACGTTGGCAACCTTGTTAAACTTGCCGTCATCCATTTCAAAGAGGGAGTGGAGGATTCGCCGCTGAACCGGCTTTAATCCATCGTCGATGTGGGGAATGGCCCTGTCCTTTATCACATAGGATGCATACTCTAAGAAATTGCTCTTGAAAACCTCACTGACATATGCCATCAGATCAAATTCCCCATGATGAAATCTCTGCGCTCAGGTGTGTTTTTTCCCATGTAAAACCGGAGTGTTTCGGGAACATTTTTTATGTACCGTACGTTTACCCTGATAAGGCGTATCTTTTCACCAATGAATTGAGCAAATTCCTTTGGCGAGATTTCGCCTAAGCCCTTAAATCGGGTTATCTCAGGTTTGTTGATTTCATCCATGGCGGCGTTACGTTCCTTTTCGTTATAGCAATACCGGGTCTCTTTTCTGTTTCTGACGCGAAAGAGTGGCGTTTCGAGGATGTAAACGCGGTTGGCAGAAATCAGCTCTTCAAAGTAGTTGAGGAAAAAGGTAAGGAGCAGGTTGCGAATATGAAACCCGTCATGATCAGCATCTGTGGCAATGACGATCTTGGCGTAACGAAGGTTCTCTATATTATCCTCGATACCGAGGGCCATCATCATGTTGTAGAGCTCTTCGTTTTTGTAAATGGCAGCCTTCTTCTTCCCAAAGACATTCTGCGGCTTTCCGCGCATGGAAAAAATAGCCTGGGTATAAACATCACGGGCAGAAACCATGGAACCCGACGCGGATTGGCCCTCGGTAATAAAAACGGTTGTGTTTTCCCCTTTAGGACCGTCCTGTAGATGGTATTTGCAGTCCTTCAGATTGCGGATCTTTATGGCGATTTTTTTGGCGGCCGCCTTGGCCTCCTTCTTAACTGTATTTAATTCTTTTCGCAGTCGTTCATTGCTCAAAATCCTTTCTTCGAGTTTCCTGGCCGTCCCGGTATTTTTGTGGAGAAAGTCAACCACCGCGGACTTAACCTCTGCAACAATCCAGCCCCTGACCTCTGTATTGCCCAATTTATTTTTTGTCTGGCTTTCGAACACCGGCAATTTGAGCTTTACTGCCACTGCTCCGGCAATGCCCTCACGAATGTCCACTCCCGAATAGGCCTTTTTGAAGAACTCGTTCACTCCTTTCAGGATTCCCTCACGAAATGCGGTCTGATGCGTTCCTCCATCAGTTGTAAACTGCCCATTTACAAACGAAAAATAGGTCTCACCATAGTTGTTGGAGTGTGTGAATGAAAATTCAAGGTATTTCCCTTTGTAGTAAATAATATCATAGACTGTTTCATCTCCAACCTCGGAGTAGAGCAGATCCAGCAGACCCTTTTTGGATTCAAACTTTCGCCCGTTGCAAATAAAACGCAACCCGCTGTTAAGACAGGCGCTGTTCCACATGCGTTTTTCAACATACTCCATGTTGAATTCATAATCTCCGAAGATCTCACTGTCGGGGAGAAACTCCACGTAGGTGCCGTCCGGTTCCTTGGAGTTGTTTCCCCTTTTTCTGGATTTGAGGCTCCCCCTTGCAAACTCGACCTCGCTGTACTTGCCATCACGATAGGAGACTACCTTGAAGTGGGACGAGAGTGCATTGACAGCCTTGGTTCCGATGCCGTTCAGGCCGACACTGAACTGGAAAACATCGTCATTATACTTTGCCCCTGTGTTGATGACAGATACGCAATCAATTACCTTCCCTAAAGGGATCCCCCGGCCATAATCGCGAACAATAACGAAATTATCCTTTATGGCAGTGGTGATCTTCTTCCCGTGCCCCATGATAAACTCATCAATGGCATTGTCCATTACTTCCTTGAGCAGGATATAGATGCCGTCATCATAGGTAGAACCATCACCGAGCCGTCCAATATACATACCAGTACGGAGGCGGATATGTTCGAGGGAGCTGAGGGTCTTTATTTTGCTCTCATCGTATATTTGAAGGTCTGCTTTTCTGTTCATTTTTCTCCCGACTCGGTCAATATTGCCTTTGATAAAGATATTATATTAAAGAACATCTTGTGTGTCAATCATAAAGTCTCTACAATATATAGGGATTAGGCCTTCTATCTGCTCTGTTTTGAGAAAAATTCTCGAACAAATCGAATCCCCTGAGACTATCCAAAGCGAAGAGAAATCTTGACGCAACAAGAGAAATGGGCTATTTTTTGTATTCTCAGGAAGGAAGGATCTTTTTAAGCTTGCTCAATATGGAGAAAATATCAATCCTGCCTCGAGGGGGACTCAACCACGCAACGAGGGCTGGAGTATAGCCCCGACAAAGGAAAGGAGCAGAGCAATGAGACGAATTATCTTTCTGGCAGGGGCCATCTGTCTTGGTGTCATGTTAACCGCAGGGATGCAACCTTCTACAGTTCAGGCAAAGACCAAGTTTGTAACCATTGGAACAGGCGGGATTACTGGAGTGTATTATCCCACAGGTGGGGCGATTTCCAAGATCATTAACAAAAAGCGGGAGGAATACGGGATTCGTTGCACGGTTGAATCCACCGGAGGATCTGTTTTTAATGTAAACGCTGTTATGTCAGGGGACCTGGAATTCGGCATTGTCCAGTCAGACCGCCAGTATCAGGCGCGGAACGGTCTGGCCGAATGGAAAAACAAAGGTCCGCAAAAGGATCTGCGGGCCGTATTCAGTATCCATCCCGAATCAGTAACCTTAGTTGCTGCCGAGGACGCTGGGATCAAGACAATCCACGATCTTAGAGGAAAAAGGGTCAATATCGGAAACCCCGGCTCTGGCCAGCGGCAGAACTCCATTGATGCCTTGATGTCAGCCGGGATTGACTACAAAGAGGATATTATTGCCGAGCATGTGAAAGCGGCTGAAGCGCCCGGACTCCTGCAGGATGGACGGATAGACGCCTTCTTTTATACTGTCGGTCATCCCAGCGGCGCCATCAAGGAGGCCACGGCAGGGAGAAGAAAGGTCCGCATTGTGCCGGTTACCACCATAGATGCGCTTCTCGCCAAGTTCCCCTATTACGCGCCTGCAACCATTCTTGTCAAGTTCTATCCGGGAGCTACAAATAAGGAAGATGTCTCCACGTTTGGTGTGAAAGCCACATTCGTGACATCTGCCAAGGTACCGGATGACGTGGTTTACGCAATTACAAAAGAGGTCTTTGAGAATTTCGACCGTTTTAAGAAGCTCCATCCTGCCTATGAGGTGCTGACAAAAGAAGGGATGCTGCAGGGTATGTCAGCACCCATCCACCCCGGCGCCATGAGGTATTATAAGGAAGCGGGGTTAATGAAATAACGCTTTTCCTCGGCTGTTTCAATTATTTCCTTCAATCAAGCATTTTTTAATCAGCCAATCCCATCTATATGGATGAGGGGTTGGCCCAAGGGAGATTCTTAATTTTGAACCATAAAGTTATTTTAGAGGACGCATATAAGGGGTACACCCTTGATCAGGATAAGATTTATTCACCTGAAGAAACGGTTCGGCGGTTCAAGGACAAGCTAAGGGAAGTGGACTTGGATATCCTTGAAGAGACCGTCCGAATAGACAATGGGAGGCTTGATATACCCATTTACTTCAGCGTATGCGGCCGCGATGCCGAAGAGATAATCGGGACTAAGAAGCAGATGGGAAAGGGGGGCACCCCGAATCAATCCGAGGCGAGCGCCGTTATGGAGTTGGCGGAAAGGTTCAGTTTCTTCAGTTTCTCGAAGAACCCTGAAAATTTCATTGTTGATGAATACAAAAACGTCAAAGACCGTGCTCTCCCTTTTGAGGCAATAGCCAAATCGGTGCATGATGATTCCGACGAATTGGACCGGGCCCGAGAGGTCTTTTCACGGCTACCCCTCAAATGGACTATGGGCTACAACATGACCCTGGGAGAAGAAGTCCTTATTCCCTTTGACTGGTTTTTTGCCATCAATGAATTCAACGGCCCATCGGCCGGGAATTGTGTGGAAGAGGCAATCAGCCAGGGGATCTGCGAGTTGGTCGAAAGGCATGTATCATCCATTGTGAGCAGGGGAAGGCTGAAGACACCTGCCATCGATCTCGGCAATCTCTCTGATCCTCTCTTGGTGGAAATGATCGGCAAATACCAAAAGGCAGGCATAAAGATCTTTGCCTCAGACTTTTCATTGGGTATGGGAATACCGTCCATCGGCGTCCTCGGCTATGACCCCGCCACCTTCCCTGAAAAAAGCGAGATCGTCTGGACTGCGGGCACAACGCCCGACCCTCAAAAGGCCTTGAGCCGCGCCTTAACCGAGGTTGCGCAATTGGCCGGTGATTTTAATTCCAGTTCCAATTATGTGGCAAGCGGCCTCCCCAAGTTTGGGGATCTGTCCGAAGCCAATTTTGTGCTCTATCCTGATAGTAGGGTTAATATTGCCAGTCTTCCTGATATCTCCAACGACAATATCAGGGTGGAGGTGGAAAACTGCATTGCGGCCCTGGCCCGTATAAATATGGAGGTCATTGTCCTTAACGTGACGCACTCCAAACTGAAGATACCCGCGTTTTATACTATCATACCCGGCGCACATTTCAGGGAAAGGGCCGTGGGCACCGGCGTGGGAATGTTCTCCGCCAAACTGATAGCAGAGGGCGGAGACCCGGAATGGGCGCTGGCTGAGTTGAAAAAGATTGATCGATTGCTGCCAGACAAATATTATGTAAAGTTCTTCTCAGGGTTGTCTCACCTTTCACTCAATGAGCCTGTAACGGCACTGTCCTGCCTGGAGGAGGCCTTAAAACTGGGGCCTAAACAGGAAGACATCCCCAGTATCTATTCCTATATGGGGGTCTGCTTAAAGGATCAGGAACGATATGCCGACGCTATAAAAGTTCTTGAAAAAGCAGAACAGTATGATAGTGAAAGGACAGATGTCCATAACCTCTTAGGTTTCTGTTATTTCAAACTCAAAGACCATGAAAAGGCGATTGAGTCGTTCCGGAACGTCCTCAAGCTTGATCCGACTTCAGCCATTGACTATGCCAATATCGCGTCCAATTACAGGGATATGGGTAAGAGGGAAATGGCAATTCGGCACTATAAACTCGCCTTAGAACTGGATAATACAATCGATTTTGCAAGAGAAAACCTCAGGAAATTAGAGCCCTCCCCTTGACGGTTGGTCGGATAATATTATGTTTTTTGTCAAAGTTTGTCAGGCAGACGCGGGCGTTGCCATTGAGACATGAATCCAGCGACGCGTAACGAATAACG
>JAUWPC010000254.1 GCA_030611815.1 Desulfobacteraceae bacterium | reverse complement strand
AATGATAACCTCTTCAGATAATTGCCGGTAAACCGCCTCCGAAATGACGACTTCCCCGCCTTTGGCCGTTGATTGAATTCGATGGGTGATATTAACGGGTGAGCCCACAATACCATACTTGGCCCTGGTTTCTGAACCAATGTTTCCCACTATCACTTCACCACTATTGACACCGATCCCTGTTTCAAGTGCAGGCAGATCATCCATTCTCATCTCAGAGTTGAAGATCTCCATGGCGCTCAGCATCTCGAGAGCACATTCCATACTCGCGCGGATGACGGGTTTTACAGGGCCCTTGAGGGGGTCAAAGAATACAAGCACACTGTCCCCGAAAAAGTCCACAATTATCCCTTGATGTTTTTGGATTACCTCAATTAAACGAGAAAAATACCGGTTCAAAAAACTGATTATAACATCGGGGCTCAGGGTTTCCGACAAAGGGGTAAATCCCCGAATATCTGACATCAAGATGGCCACATCACGTTTTTCACCGCCCAACCTGGTGGCCTCCGGAAGCTCCATCAGTTTTCTCGCTATTTCGTGGTCCACATATCGCCCGAATGTGTTGGCAACGAAGTCCCTCTCTTTAAGACCGTCCACCATGGTGTTGAAACTTTGGGTCAGTTGCGCAATTTCATCACGGCCTCTGACGGCGATCGGCTTCCCATAATCCCCCCTTGCAACCGTTTTTGCGGCCCTTGAGATCTCGGTGAAAGAACGGACCATCTTTCCCACCACCATTCGGATGAACACAAGGATGATAAGGATGACAATCGCCCCACCTGCGAAGTAATAGGTGCGAAACTGGATAATGGGCGCCAGGACCTTCTTCCCGGTAGCGAAGAGCACAATCGTCCAGGGAGCATATCTCAGTCTGTAAAAACCTCCCACCTGATCCGGCGGCTGTCCGGGTCCCAGAACCGTCCCAAATGGCTTTTCCTTAATGGCTTTTAACAGGGACCGTTCAAAGGGGTCATCGGTTTCTCCAAACAGCACCCCTTCTTTCATGATAGCTTTGGTGCGGCAAAGATATGTACCTGCTTCATCAATCAGACATGCCTGTTCAGTTTGCCACCAACCAAATGCCTTGATGCCTTCCAGGAGATACTCAAAACGTACAGATATTTCTAAGGTGCCTACAACTGTATCGGATTCATCCTTGAGTTGGGATATCAGATCGACTGTATCCTGTCCGGTTTGGGTATTGTAACTGGGCGATGTCACTTCCGCGATCCTTGCCTGGTGAAAGCGCATCATGCGCCCTCCGCCCATGGCGCCTGCGCCTCTGTGCATGGGCATTGGCATTGACTGGGGCCTATCATTGTCTTTCCACTTCAGTTCGACACGGGTAACCCCCTTCAGGCCCCTTAGCTGATCGAGTATCCATTCCTGTATCAGTGGCCCTCCCCTGCTATCAGAAGTCTTGTGAAACATCTGAATCCAGTTGGTAATCCGGCTCAGTCTCATGTCGATCTGGTGCGCCGCCCGTTGAAGCTTTACAATGGAGGCATCTTGCCACTCGTCTAAAAGCGCCCCTCTCATATAAATAAAACCGAAAACTCCAATAAGCAGCAGGAGAAGCCCTGCCGGCAGCAACACCAGGAGGTTGAGACGTTGTTGAAGACTCTTGATTGCCATACCCGTACCTATCTCACCTCGTATTTGAATCGGTCAAACAGCTTCCTGTCTCCGAAAACCGCCTTTGTTTTCACCGTGTAAACACCCTTTTCGCCAAAGTCCATATCAGCGCCGTAGGCGCCTTTCATACCCATTGCCATCCCCTTCTGTTTGGAGCCATCGGGACCGCTCACAAGAAAGCCTACCTTTCCCTGCTCAACTTTTGCTCCCTCCGGAGCGGTAATAGATACCATCAAATGCCAGGTCTTTCTATCCGGAAAATGGAATAAAACGTAATCAAACCGATACCCGTCCACGGTCGACTCATGAATATGGATCCCCGGGCCATCAGGATGATCCTGTCCGCAGGCAAAATTCACAACAGAAAAAACAGAGACCATGGAAATAAAAAAACCGACCACCACCATAAGCATAACAGGATGTCTTTTCATTATCTCTCTCCTTTTCTTAACCCCCACCCCTTCCAGAGAGCGTAGACGGCCGGGATGATCACAAGCGTCAAAACAGTGGAAGAGATCAGGCCGCCTACCATGGGGGCCGCAATCCGTTTCATGACCTGGGATCCGGTCCCGGCGCCCCACATGATCGGCAAAAGACCGATGAGTGTGGTAGAGACCGTCATGAGCTTGGGTCGCACCCTTTCCACTGTCCCCTCCAGGATGGCATCCCTCAGCCCTTCCGCTGATTTAATCGTTCCCGCCTGGCTCCTGCGCTCAAATGCCTGGTCCAGATAGACGAGCATGACAACCCCTGTCTCGGCAGCCAGGCCTGCTAAGGCGATAAAGCCTACCACCACCGCAACCGAGAGATTATAACCCAGCAGATAAAGGAGCCACACCCCTCCCACAAGGGCAAAGGGAAGGCTTGCCATCACGATAAACGCCTCGCTGAAGTTGTGGAAATGCATGTAAAGCAGAACAAAGATAATCACCAACGTCAACGGTACGACCAGGTTGAGCGTCTTGCGGGCCTTTTCCATATACTCATATTGCCCGGACCATATAATAGTGTAACCAATGGGCAGTTTCACCTCCCGGGATACAATTCTTTTGGCCTTTTCCACATAGGTTCCCACGTCCACGCCCTTCAGATCTACATAGATCCAGGCGGTTGGCCGGGAGTTTTCGGTCTTTATGAAGGCCGGCCCCTTATGAATGGAAATGTAAACAAGCTGTCCTAAGGGGATATGTGCCCCTGTGGGCGCGGTGACCAGTACCCCTTTCAATAGATCGATGTTATCCCTCAGCTCGCGGCTGTAGCGCAGATTCACCGGATATCTCTCCAATCCCTCCACCGTATAGGTGATGTTTTCCCCGCCGATGGCCGTGACAATGGTATCCTGCACATCGCCCACGGTGAGGCCGTATCGGGCAATCTGATCCCTTCTGATCTTGAAGTCCAGATAGTTCCCCCCCGTAATCCGCTCGGAATAAGCGGAAAGAGTCCCGGGGATCTGCCCCACCACCGCTGCTATTTCCGCCCCGAGATCTGTAAGGACCTGAAGGTCCGGACCCATGACCTTGATCCCCACGGGCGTCTTGATCCCGGTGGAGAGCATATCAATGCGGGTCTTGATCGGCATGGTCCATGCGTTTGTGAGGCCCGGAAAACGAACTGCCCGGTCCAGGTCCTCCACCAGTTCGTCCATGGTAATATAGCGTTCCTCCGGCCAGATCAGGGAAAGGGGCTTTTTTAGCCATTCGGGCCAGCCACTGAAAAAGTGATCCACCTTTTTCCGGCGCCACTGATGCAGAATCTTTCCGTCCTTAACCTCGGGCCAGAGCCAGGTCAGGGGTTCTTTTAGCCAGCCCGGCCAATGGGAAAAAAACCGTTGGACGCGAACCTTTTCATGCATCACCCTGGGCCACAGGGTGATGGTGGTTTCGATCATGGAAAGGGGCGCGGGATCGGTCGCGGTTTCAGCCCGGCCGATCTTGCCCAGGGTATGCTGGACTTCCGGAAAGCTCTGGATAATTTTATCCGTCTGCTGGAGCAGTTCCCTGGCCTTGGTAATGGAAATACCCGGAAAGGTTGTGGGCATATAAAGAAGGCTTCCCTCGTTTAGAGGAGGCATGAACTCACTTCCCAGACGGGAGAGGGGATAAATGGATATCCCGAGTAACAGGAGGGAGAGCAAAATCGTGCTTTTGGGCCACCTCAGGACCCAATGAATGATAGGCCGGTACAGGCGGATAAAAAAACGGCTCAGGGGGTTTCGGGATTCCTCAATAATCCTCTGGGGCACGAGGCACACTAAGGCGAACAGGGAAATGCCCGCCGCCGCAATTAGGGACCAGTCGGGAAGCCTCAGCCCGGCGATTCCCGCCACTATGACCAGCATGGGCGCGCCCGCAATGGAGATAATCCATATCACAAGCCTCTGCTGCCGGGTGATCCCGGAACTCAAGGTCCTTTCCCGGACAAAAAAGGTCATGAGCACGGGTACAATGGTGACTGCCAGCATGGCAGAGGCGGCCATGGCAAAGGTCTTGGTGTATGCGAGTGGTTTGAAAAGCCTGCCCGATTGCTCCTCCAAACTGAATACCGGGAGAAAAGAGACGGTGATGATCAGGAGGCTGTAGAAGAGGGCAGGGCCCACCTCTTTTGCCGAATCCAGTATGATGGCCGTATGGGGCTTTTTACCCGCGTCCTTGGCCAGGTGCTTGTGGGCGTTTTCAACGAGGACGACAGAGGCATCCACCATGACGCCTATGGCGATGGCAATACCGCTCAGGCTCATGATGTTGGCGTTGATGCCCAGAATCTTCATGGCGATAAACGAGATCAAAATCCCCACCGGCAGGGTAAAGATGGCCACAAAGGCCGAGCGGAAATGAAGCAGGAAGATGAGGCAGATGAGGGCCACCACCGTCAATTCTTCTACGAGCTTACTCGTCAAAGTATGAATGGCGCTTTTGATCAGGGTGGCACGATTGTACCCTTCTTCAATGACCACCCCCGCAGGAAGACCCCGCGCCAGTTCTTTCAGCTTTTCCTTTATTTTTCCGATGACCTCCAGGGCATTCTCGCCAAAGCGAATAATCACGATGCCGCCCACCGCTTCACCCTCGCCATCCCATTCCAAGATGCCCCGTCGTAATTCGGGTCCCAGATGGATGTTGGCCATATTCTTCAGCAGGATGGGTGTTCCCTGCTGATCCACCCCCACCGCAATCTCTTCCAGGTCCCTCAGGGAGGTGATATAGCCCAGGCCCCGAACCATGAATTCGGTCTCCGCCATCTCCACCAGCTTGCCGCCTACATCCCTGTTGGATCGGAGGATGGCGTTTTTCACCTTTGCGATGGAAAGGTCATAGGCCAACAGCTTATTGGGATCCACCTCCACCTGGTACTGTTTCACAAAGCCGCCTATGCTGGCCACCTCGGACACACCGGGAACGGATACCAGTTCGTAACGGAGATACCAGTCCTGCAGGCTTCTGAGTTGCTGGAGGTCGTGTGTTCCCAAGGTGTCCTGCAGCACATATTCATATACCCAACCCACCCCTGT
>JAUWPC010000001.1 GCA_030611815.1 Desulfobacteraceae bacterium | reverse complement strand
GGTTATTGCGTAAAGGGTATGACATATGGCAGACCTCTAAAATCCTGGGTCACACCACTATCAAAATGACTGAGCATTACGCCAAGATGCTAGTAAAAGAAATGGAGGGGGCGTATGGGAGGGAAACTCTCTACAAAACCTCTACAACTGAAAAAATGGGGGGAGATAAATAGCTGAAATGATAGGGTGAAAGAGGGTAGCCTGTGAGTGCCATCCTCACACGGTGGAAGTCGGGGGTTCAAATCCCCCACCGCCCACCACATCAAAAGGGTAAGAATCGCCATAGACATATGGTTTGCATCCTGGGACCTCTCCTAACAGAGGGTTTTCTTTTAATCGGCTCCGCCCCCTCTTTAAAATATAAATTCTGGCCCAGAGGGCCTGATCCCTCAGGCGGGACTGAACCAGCCTCCGGTCCATGAGGCGCACTGTCTGAAAGAAAGGCCAAGTTTTTCATAAAGGAGTTTAAGATGATGGATATCGGATGGATTGGCACTGGCGTCATGGGCGCCTCTATGGCAGGGCATCTTCAGAAGGCCGGTCATGATCTCTCGGTGTTCAGCCGTACCAAGAAGAAGGCGGAAAATCTGATCGAGAAGGGCGCTCGCTGGTATGATTCACCGGCAGAGGTGGTGGCAAACGCCGACATCGTCTTCACTATCGTCGGGCTTCCCTCGGATGTCCGGGAGGTCTACTTGGGAGAGAAGGGTATCCTGAGTGGAAAACCCGCCTGCAGCGTTGTGGTCGATATGACAACGAGTCAGCCCAGTCTGGCCAAGACCCTGTTCGAGGAATCCGCGAAAAAAGGTATCGAATCCCTTGATGCGCCTGTTTCCGGCGGCGATGTCGGCGCAAGAGATGCTAAACTCGCTATTATGGTCGGCGGGAAAAAAGAGATTTTCGATAAAGTATTTCCCCTTTTTCAACTCATGGGGCCAACCATCTCGTACATGGGCGGACCCGGCGCCGGTCAGCACACCAAGGTAGCCAATCAGATCCTTGTTGCCGGAAACATGATAGGGGCATGTGAGTGCCTCCTCTATGCGGCGAAACAGGGGCTTGATATGCAACAGGTCATCGACATTGTCGGTAAGGGCGCGGCCAGTTCGTGGGCCATAAACATCTTAGGACCACGCGTTGTCAAGGGAGATTTCGGCCCCGGTTTCTTTGTGGAGCATTTTATCAAAGACATGAAGATCGCATTGGAAGAATCCGCCGCCGTCGGCCTATCTCTTCCGGGACTCGCCCTGGTCCAGCAACTGTACATAGCGGTCCAAGCGCAGGGACATGGCCGATCAGGGACCCAGGCGCTGTTTCTTGCCCTTAAGGCGCTCAACGGCGAGGAATAGAAATTAGATCTAAGTGAACTAAAGTGACTAAAGTTTAAAAAGCTGAAGCGGGATTGAAGATGATGTCCGGCATGATCAAGAACTATACCGCTCGTTAACCCATATACTGAAACCCCACTTCACTGGAGGAGGTAAAAATGGCTAAACTGTTATGGCAGCCGTCGGAAGAGAGAATTAAAAGTACCAACATGTATCGATTCATGACGTTCATTAATGAGAAATACAATAAAGATTTTGATGAATATGGCCCGCTCTACCAGTGGTCCATTGAAAATATCCCCGATTTCTGGGCATCCATGTGGAAATTTGCCGAAATAAAGGCCTCGAAACCCTACGCGCAGGTTGTTGATGACGTGACCAAAATGCCGGGAGCCAGTTGGTTTCCGGGGGCACGTCTCAATTTTGCAGAAAACCTTCTTCGTTACCGGGACGACCAAGTTGCCATTATCTTTAAAGGGGAGTCACAGGATTCAACCAAGATAACATATTCGGAGCTATATGATGAAGTGGCACATGTTGCCAAATCCCTGAAAGAGACCGGAGTTCAGGCCGGAGACAGGGTGGCGGGTTTTATGCCCAACATGCCAGAGACGATAATCGCCATGTTAGCTGCCACGAGTCTCGGGGCGACCTGGTCTTCCTGCTCCCCTGATTTCGGAATTAAGGGTGTGCTGGATCGTTTCGGTCAGATCAAACCTAAGGTACTGTTTACGGCCAACGGCTATTTTTTCAAAGGGAAGAGCTTTGATTCCCTCGCGAGAGTCTCCGATATCTTGAAGGAGATACCCTCCATTGAGAAAGTTGTAGTAATTCCTTACACAGGTAAAAATCCCGATCTCAGCCCATTGCCCAATGCCGTTGATTACAGGCAATTCAAATCCACAGATTCACTCTCTGAGATTGAATTTGAGCAGCTCCCCGCTGATCATCCCCTCTATATTATGTTCACCTCTGGCACCACAGGCCTTCCCAAGTGCATGGTACAGAGCGCTGGCGGTATTTTAGTGCACCACATGAAAGAGCTTATGTTGCATGCCGATCTGAAGCGGGAGGACACCATCTTTTACTTCACCACGTGCGGGTGGATGATGTGGAACTGGTTGACGAGTTCTTTGAGTGTGGGTGCAACACTGGTTCTATTTGACGGCAACCCCTTTCATCCGAACCCGGGGGCCCTCTGGAAAATGGCCCAGGACGAAAAGATAACTATCTTCGGGACCAGCGCCGGGTATATTGCGGCCCTCCAGAACGCAGGTGTCAAACCCGGCAAGGAGTATGATCTCACCCCTTTAAAGGCCGTTATGTCAACGGGGTCTCCCCTTTCTGTTGAAGGATTTGAATATATTTATAAAGAGGTTAAGGAGGATCTCCAGTTAGCTTCCATCTCCGGCGGATCAGACATCAACGGATGTTTTGCCGGGGGCAATCCCATGGGCCCGGTCTATGCCGGTGAACTCCAGTGCAGGGACCTGGCCATGAAGGTGGAAGCCTTTGACGAAAACGGGAAAGCGGTCATCAATCAGCAGGGGGAACTGGTCTGTACCGCGCCCTCTCCAGCCATGCCGATCTATTTCTGGGATGACCCCAAAGGGGAAAAATACCATGCCGCCTATTTTGATGTGTATCCCAACATATGGCGACACGGGGACTTTATAGAGATCAATGATCACGGGGGCGTTGTCATCTACGGAAGGTCGGATGCCACGCTGAATCCCGGAGGAGTGAGGATCGGAACCGCCGAAATATACCGGCTTGTAGAAGGTATGGAGGAGATTGAGGATAGTATCGTTGTTGGGCAAGACTGGAAAAATGATGTCCGGGTTATCCTTTTTGTCAAGATGGCTGAAGGATATGATTTGACTGACGACCTGAAAAAGAAGATCAAGACGATCCTGAGAAACAACGCCTCACCGCGGCATGTACCGGCCAAGATTATTGAAACCCCTGCAGTGCCCTATACACTAAATATGAAAAAGGTCGAATTGGCTGTAAAAAAAGTCATTGAGGGTCAGCCCGTCCTGAACAAAGATGCCTTGGGCAATCCTGAATCCCTCGACTTCTATGAGAATTTGAAAGAACTTCAGGAGGATTAACCGTTCACGGGTTCAGGGTTTAATAGGGAAGTTGTTTCGTTTGGGCACTATTTAGGTTCCTTTTTGATAACGACATATCCCTCTTTTTCAAGGCTCTTTTCTATTGCCTGAATCAACAAGGGCTCGAGATATCTAACCCACTGTTCGGCGACAACTATCCCTTCCTTTGTTATCTCAGGTCTGATGGAGGCCATTTTCTTCCCCAGGGGGCTTTCGTAGAATTTGATAAGCGCTCGTATTTCGTTATGTGTATAATGCCTGTCATATATGGGAATCACCCTGTCCACCAGACCTCCAGGGGATGAGATCTGTCTCTTCACCAATGATAGGGTCGTCCTTTTCATGATCGCAAGAACAGCATCAGTAACTGCCGGGTTGTCTCTTGCAATCGCCTTCTTCAGGATAGGAAAGATTCTGTCAACTACGCTGTCAGCGGACAGAATAACAACCTCTTCCAATCCGGTTAGTTCAATTAACTTCCTGATATCTACCCTCTTTTCAGGATTTATAGTTTTTACTCCGGCTTCTGCCAGATTAACTATAAGCAGAGCAAAGACCAGCGAACAAAGAATCCTTTTGAAACCGTCAAAATAGATCTTCATTGAAATGCAGCCCTCCGATGGAAAATTTTGAGCTATGAAACCCACACTCATTTTAATCAATCCCTGGATTTACGACTTTGCGGCCTATGACTTCTGGTCCAAGCCGCTCGGCCTTCTATATCTTGCAGGTTGGCTCAGGGAGAGTGGGTTTGATATATATCTTATAGACTGCTTAGACGTACACCATCCTAACATGCCAGGGAACAGTTCCCTGACACCTCCTAAGAGGCGCCTGTATGGAACCGGCAAATTCTGGAGGGAGGTAGTCCCAAAGCCCTCCCCGTTACAGGATATTCCGAGGCCTTACAGTCGCTACGGGCTTTTACCCGAAGTATTTGAACAAGAGCTGAGAAAGATCAGGAAACCATCTGCGATTCTGATAACCTCTCTCATGACCTACTGGTACCCGGGCGTTAGAAAGGCCGTTAGCTTAGCTAAAAGGGTCCATCCCGGGGTTCCCGTCATTCTCGGGGGGATCTATGCAAGGCTTTGCCGTGACCATGCCCTCATGAGTTCGGGGGCAGACAGCGTGGTTTCCGGCCACGGTGCCGCATCCCTTTTAGCCGCCTTGGATGAAAATGGCATCCATGTCCCGGCAACCCGCCCTGATGTCGGCCGGCTAACATATCCTGCATTTGATCTGTTGACACGGATTGAGTACGTCTGCGTTATGACATCATTAGGGTGCCCGTACAGATGTCAGTACTGTGCCAGTCATTTTTTACAGCCAAATCTGATCAGGAGAGAACCGGATGAGGTCTTAGAAGAGATCGTTTTTTGGCACAAGGAGTTTGCAGTTCAGGACTTTGCCTTTTATGACGATGCGCTCTTAGTGGCACCTGAAAACCATGTGGGGTTTTTTCTGGAAGGCCTTACACGTCTCGACCTGAATCTCAGATTTCACACGCCCAACGCCCTCCATGTGAGAGAGATCACAGGAGAGATCGCGAGGCTCATGCATAGGACCGGTTTTCAAACGATTCGTCTCGGTTTAGAGACCTCTGATATCTCGCTCCATCGGGATCTGGATAACAAGCTCTCCAAAGGTGATTTCGAGCGTGCTATCTATAACCTGCTCAAGGCCGGTTTTGACACCAGACAGATCGGGGCTTACATCCTGATCGGGTTACCGGGACAAACGGTAGATTCGGTAATAGAAACCATCAATTTTGTAGGAGCCAATGGGGCCATTCCTTATTTATCAGAATATTCCCCCATTCCCCACACCCCTATGTGGAAAAAGGCCCTGACCTGCTCCAAATATGACCTTGCATCGGAGCCTCTGTTTCATAACAACACCCTCTTGCCCTGCTGGGATGAATCCAAAAAAAGGGAGCTTCCACGGTTGAAGGGCTTAGTCTCCCAAATCCGTGAGAGATACAGGTCTGGGTGATTCTGGATACTGGATACTTGTGATGGAAGGTTCCGCAATTCCATCCGCAGATTACGCAGATTACCAAAACGTCCAATCATCCCCCCGATGAACCGGGATTTCCGCTGCGCTCCAACAATCGCCAATCGCCAAGCAACAATCAACAATCCAATCACGCCCTATTTATCACACCTGCGGCATACCCTGCCCCAAAACCGTTATCGATATTTACTACAGTAACCCCTGCGGCACAGGAATTTAGCATCCCTAACAAGGCGGCAATGCCCTGAAAACTTGCCCCGTAGCCTATGCTTGTCGGGACCGCAATGACGGGTTTGTCAACCAGGCCGCCTACCACGCTCGGCAGGGCCCCTTCCATTCCGGCCGCCACCACAATAACAGCGGCCCCAGTGATCTTTTCCCAGTGTCCAAGGAGCCTGTGAAGGCCGGCTACCCCCACATCATAGATCGTATCCACTTCATTCCCCATAAACCTTGCTACAACAGCGGCCTCTTCGCCAACCGGGATGTCTGACGTCCCTGCCGTCATGATCAGGATTGTCCCCCTGCCCGAAATCTCTACGGGCCGCCTGATCACTGTCAGCATCCTTCCCTTTTCATAATAGGTGCTTTCAGGAAAACGGTCCTGGATCTCTTTTGACTTTTCCCGGGAGAGACGGGTCACCAGGACGTTTTCTTCCTGAGCAAGCATCTGTTCCATTATCCCTATAATTCCCTGGACCTCTTTCCCTTCGCCGAAAATGACCTCTGAAAGCCCCTTTCTAAGGGCTCGGTGGTGATCAATGCAGGCAAACCCCAAATCCTCAAAGGGAAGGCTTTTGAGCCTTTCAAGAGAGTCTTCGACTGTTATCTCGCCTCTGCTGAGGCGTTCCAATAGACTTCTCAGGACGTCTTGATTCATTATCAGTGAGACCTCGTTTTTATTCGCAGAGTTTTTTCGCCAATTCCGCTACCCTGTTGCCGAGCTTCATCCCGTTATCTTCGGTTTTTGCATCCGGCTCCCCCACGCAAGCCACACCATAATGCCCGGTGGCAGACATGGGGTCCCCCACTATGACCATGCCATAGATCAAAAGCACCTGGATGATGGACATCATGGTGGTTTCCTTACCTCCCGTGGGGTCTCCTGAGGTGGCAAAGACTGCGCCAACCTTTCCCTCCATTTTCTTGCGAACACCCACGAAATCGTCAAAGATCTTCTTCAACTCGGCAGCCATTAGCCCGAAATAGACGGGAGAGCCCGCAATGATGCCCTCAGAGGCCGAGAAATCCTCCTTGGTAACGTCACTGGTCTTTTTCAAGACCGCTTTGACACCTTCGACCTCTTCGACACCTTTGGCGATGGCCTCAGCCAGTTTTTTGGTATTTCCACCTTTTGAAAAATAAAGAACCAGTATCTGCATTTCAAAACCTCCTTTGCTTCAATCAGTTCCGGTGAAATGGGGCCCCCGATCTGGCAGGGATTTCACCGGGTAAACAATCCGCAATCTACAATCAACAATCCTAAAGGAGCCCCTTTTCTTTCAGGATGGACATGGAACGGTGGCCAATACTTGTCACCCTGCTCAAGGCCTGGGTGAGATGAACTACAGATTCGGGGGCAACGCCGGAATTGATCATCACCATTGCCTGATCAATAACTGCTTCAATATCGTTCCAGTCAGGATCCCCTGTGACGTTCTTGGCTAATCGTATCTCCTGCACGATCATGTCGATTTTCATCTTAATGGTCTTTTCCGCCCCAGGTTTCTCGGGTATTGGAAGGCCTCTAAGCAGTTCAAGGGCATGGGAGACCCAGATAATGCCTGATTTTATCTTTTCGCTCTGAGAAAAGGCCATAATGGCTTCTCGTGTGTTCATTTGACGGTTATCTCCTTAACTATGAATTTCTATTCATTCCAACCGTGAACCCCAATTAGATTCACAAAACGGCAGCCGCCTAAGTTTTTCTCAATATAGTTACCCTTCCTTTTTGTGACTTTTATCAGCTCCTGGCTGGACCTGTCCCCGGTCGGAATAATGAGGCGGCCTCCTTCGGCAAGTTGATCAAGAAGCGGCTGGGGAAGCTTGGGCGAGCCTGCGGTGACAATGATGGCGTCATAGGGCTCATATTCCTTCCAGCCCAATGTACCGTCAAAGGCCTTAAACAGTATAGTATTATAATTCAACCGGGCCAGAATATCCCTTGCTCCGACCATCAAGGCCCTGATTCTTTCAACAGTATAGACCTTGTAGGACAATTCGGCCAAAATGGCAGTCTGATACCCGCTTCCTGTGCCGATTTCAAGGACCTTTTCATCCCCTTTGAGCGCTAAGGCCTCTGTCATAAGGGCCACAATATAAGGTTGTGAAATGGTCTGCTTATGGCCGATAGGCAATGGATGGTCGTTATACGCTTCCCCCACCAGGGCCTCTTCCACAAAGCGGTCTCTTGGGACCTTTTCCATAGCCTCTAAAACTCTTTGGTCCTTAATCCCACGTGGAATCAGTTGGGCCTTGACCATCTTTTCCCTGGCCAGGCGGTAATCAAGTTTGCGGGCCATTTCTGTTTCTCTCAAGGGGGTAATTTTAAACGACCATAACACACTATCGTCGTAAATGTAAACTGAAGAAGGCGGCTACCCGTTTGGAATTGTGGCTTCCTTTTTGATAAAATCATATACGCCAGGCACCACAACATCTTGAACTATATGCCGCCCGATTTTATATGCTCTTACCCTTGACACACAAATCCATTTCTGCTTATGCTACTCTACAAAAAGGAGGTTCTTATCGCTTCACCATGACGTTTCGGATCTCTTACGAAAGACTGCCTTGGAGACTTTTTACGAGACCATCAACGCTTGGACCACCAAAAAGGATGTAATTTTCAAATTATGGTAGAGAACTTCAATGGATAAGGTTGTTTCAATTATCATATCAGTGTCTTTTTCTCTCCTGATGTATCTGGGTTTTGTGGTCGCCTTAAAAAGCGAGAGAGTTAGAGGCTATATGGGCAGACATTGGTATTACCACCCAAATGCAATCTGTGTCTGGAGAGTATTCATCGGTCTGTCAGGTATATTGCTATATTTTGTGGCCGGACAGCACGCCTGGGGCATCCTATTGTTTACCGTTTCAGCGGTCTTAGACGGTGTTGACGGACTAATAGCCAGGAGATGCGACCTTATAACCCCTTTTGGCGAAGAAATCGATCCCCTATGTGACAAATTAACCTATCTACCTCCCATGGTTTTTTTCGCTTATATGGGCCTGCTGAATTTGACGGCAGTATGGGTCCTAGTGATCACAGAAGCTTGCGGGCAGTTCTTGATCAGATATATTATTAAGCGTTTTACAAAATTCTCTGTGGCTGCGAATAATTTTGGAAAGATTAAAGCGGTGTTGTGCTTTGCCTTGATCATTTACTGCGCGCTTCTGGGTGATGCCTTCCAAATCCCGGATTTTTCAGCGCAAATGCTTTATGTATGCATCGTTTTGTCAATTTCATCGAGTGTTTTCAAAACCATACCGAACCGTTTCTATGCAGATATTTTGTCGATTTTTAATTTATTATGCGGCATAACCGGGATATTCCTGGTCTTTCAAGGTCGATATGTATATACGGCTATTGCTATCTTGGCTGGACAGATCTTCGACCTGTTTGATGGCAGGATGGCTGAAAAGCATGGAGGAACAAGGTTTGGGCCGTGGCTTGACGATATAGCGGATCTGGTCAGCTTTGGCATGTGCCCGGGCTTATTGATCCTCTTTAAGGGTAATTTGGAGCTGCCCTCTTTTATTTTCGGGATTCTCTACTTCCTTGCCATAGGGTTTCGTTTATGGCGATATCTGACCCATGACAAGGATGACAAGACGCTGCCCCCTGGTGTCTTTAATGGATTGCCCAGCCCTGCTGGCGCTATGGTTGCTTTGGGTACTTGTTTATTCTGGGAAAATTTGTGGATGATATGGGCCGTTATCCTTTTAATCTCTTACCTGCTTGTGAGCCATATTAGGTTTGTTCATTTTGGAAGGGTGATATTACGGCGTGTTCCACGAGTCTTTATTGTTATATTTGGTTTTATTATCGTATTCATCATTGCCTATCTTATAAAAGCAAGGGATCCTGAAATGTTGGGGGCTTTACTCCTCATGTCTTTTTTGATTTATCTAATAACGAGCAGCAAAATGATTATCAGGAAAGGCACTTAGCCGGACTCTTCAGCCGCAGTGTTCATTTGTCCGCTGCAAGAGCCTTGTTATGTCATGGTTGTATAATTCTCAATTAATGCAGTGTAGTATTCGGGACGACGGTCTTCAAGCAAATCATTCCTTTGAGTCATTGACTTATCCCGAGCCTTGCTCAAGTCGATCTCAGCTATAAAAAGTTCCTCCTCCGTGGGTTTCGCACGATAAACCAATTCGCCCTCTGGCCCCGCCAATTGACTTTGACCGGTAAAAGTCAAAGTGCCCCTCGGGCTAATGTCCGAACCAAATCGATTTGCAGTGACTGCAAAAACAGAATTTTCTAAGCAGCGTGTGAGCATGGTCTGTTGGCAGTATGTAAGAACCAAATTGGATGGATGACACAGGAGATCAGCACCTTGCAGGGCAAGCACTCGTGCAACCTCTGGGAATGCCCAATCGAAACAGACCATTATGCCAAGTTTTACACCACGCGACTCAATCGTATCGAGGGGAGTGTCACCAGGATCGAAATATTCCTTTTCTGTGTTAAAGAGGTGTAACTTGCGGTAAGTATGGAGAATGCCATCGCCCCCAATGACTAAAGCGCTGTTGAATATCTTGTCAGCACTTTTTTCGGCAAATCCGGTAACCAGTAAGAAGTCATGGTCGCGACACAATGCAATCAGGCTGGAAACAGTTGGAGACTTGGCCGGGTCTTGTGCCAGGGAAGCAAGTTCGGATCGATCCTGAAAGAAGTATCCAGTGAACGGGAGTTCCGGTAAAACAATGATATCTGCTTTAGCGCCGCGCAAAGCAGACACTACCTTCGATAGGTTAGTTGCCACTTCCCCAAACTTTGGAGCAAACTGAAAAAATCCAACTCTAAGCATGTCATTTCTCGTTTCGTTTTTTCGGCATAACGGCCGCGAGATGAGCTGCCCCCCGACTTGGGGAAAATGATGACAGCCCCTGCGAACCGGCACACCTGTTCAAACGTCTGATTGGGTACTGGTGGCGTTGGTTTTGTTATATGGCTTCTTTTAAAAATCCACTGGCGTATTTGTGAAGCACACTTCCGATTAATGTTTGGTAGGGGATGCCTTCCCTTGCAGCTCTTCTTTGTAAGGCGGAAAGGTCATTTTCTGAAATTCTTATATTGATCTTGCGGTTCTTTTTCATTGTGTTCCTGGCTATTGCTTGGTAATCAGCCTGCGATTTCGAGGGCTTTAATCTCCCATCTTCGTATGCCTCTAAGATTTCTTTCTCGTATTCATCAAGGATTATTCTTTTTTGTTTTTTAGCCATTTTTTCCTCCAAGGTATTTCTTGGTCGCCTTCCTGCTGGGAATAATCGTTTTAAGAAAATACTCGTTCTTATCTATAACACATGGAACTAAATAGGCATATCCATCCATATCAACTATCAGTATTTTTTGATTTGGATATTTTTTCTTGTTGGGAGGATCTGTTTCAATAACTTTAGCTCCGGATTCAATTTTACGAACTATTTCTTCAAATGTAATTACTCTTTCCCTGACAAGAATTTCATTTTTTTCCGCATTCCAACTAAATATTTCCATACTCGTAGTGTATGGCATTATAGAGACAATGTCAATCTTTGGTTTATAATTTCTGGGGTAAGTAACTCAGCCAACCCCCTGGTCTGGGACCTGTTCAGGCGGTGCTGGATCGATACCTCCTCCCGGACCTCTTCACAAAAGTCCACCAGCAGGGGAAGGTTATGATTAAAAAAGGATAACCATTCCACAGGGTTAGGCAGATTATTGGTCTGTATATCAATAAGTTACAGCCCATAATAAAAAGTTAACGGACAGCAGTGACCAATAATATGATGTATTTTAATGCCTTATGGCTTTTCACAAATTCGGATATAGACAAAGCTGTGATTTTATGCCGGTCCCTCTAAACCTTGATTCCTTGGATCCTTTTGTGTCAATTGAGTAGTTATATCTTTACTTTTTCTGAATTTTTCTGTATAGTTCACCATCTTTTATATAGGATTGATCGGGCGTCATATCTTATTGGGCAGTCTTGGCAATCAGGAATGTCCGAGGTACGATCGGTAACAGTGAATGGAGTGCGGTGAGTTCAAGGGGTATTGAATTCGATTACGCATCGCACGATATTCCTTGGCAAAACTATCTTTTTCGGGAACTGAATGTCGTTTCCGTTTGGGGAGCCTAACATTGAAAATATTTCTAATAAATCCTAGTTGTGCCGTCGAAGAAGGGCGTGATTTATATACAACTGACGTGGCTAGCGCGCTATTTACGATGCAGCCCTTTAAGAAAGTCACCTTGGGGATGCCCCTTGCCCTTCCTACACTGGCGGCACACACGCCTTCTCATCACGAGGTGAAGATTATCGACGAGGAAATAGAGAAAATCGACTTTGACGAGCCGGTCGATTTAGTAGGCGTTACTTCAATGACGTTTAAAGCTAAACGGGCGTATGAAATCGCGAGCGAATTCAAAGAGCGCGGTGCGAAAGTGGTAATGGGAGGTATACATGCTTCCATGTGCCCGGATGAAGCTTTGCGATATGTTGATAGCGTTGTGGTTGGCGAGGCAGAGGACATATGGGAGGCAGTTATTTCTGACACTGAAAACGGAAAATTAAACCAAATCTATAAGGCCGATGGATTTCCCAATCTGGAAGGGTCAAAAATTCCAAGGTATGATTTGGTGAAAAATGGCAGTTATGTATACACGTACCTGCAAACGACCCGAGGGTGTCCGTACAATTGCAAGTTCTGCACGGTTACCAAACAAAATGGACGAAAAATACGCAAGAAATCGCCGGAACAGGTAATAGGTGAATTGCATTCTCTACTTAAGCTAAAGGGAAAGAAGGAGTTTGTATTTCATGACAGGAAAGACGGGCGGTGCAAGAAATTTGTGGGTAACATCGCCTTTATAGACGACAACTTCGCCGTAGACCGAAACCATGCACTCGCCATATGCGATGCCTTAACAAAGTATCAGGAAGACCATAACATTATAATCGGGTGGTACACGCAGGTAAATATAGGGGTCGGATTTGACGAAGAGCTGCTGGAAGCCATGACAAACTCGAATTGCCTTCATGTATTCGTAGGCATCGAAAGCGTTGATCCTGATATTCTGAGGAAAATGAATAAGCAGATGAATGTGCCAAAACAGTATGCCGAGGCGGTAGGGAATATACAGAAGCACGGTATCCGCGTGATTGCTTCCACGATTATCGGAGAAGACGGAACCACATGGGAAAGCACGAAAACCTTAAAGTCCTTTCTGGATGAAAATAATCTTTTGCACGTGCTGGTGAATATTTTGACGCCATACCCTGGCACGGAACTGCGTGATGAGTTCGTCAAAGAAAAAAGACTGCTAAAACGCAATCCTCAGAAGTATAACATTCGAAATGTGGTGTTTAAGCCAAAAGATATTGCGAAAGAACAGTTGGAAGAGATGTATGTATGGCTTTGCCGGTCGATTTTCAACTACCGCTCGTCGTATGAACGCGGAAAGCCGTTGTTGAAATTTGGAGGTCGCTTATCCCTCCCTTTCTATCTCCGCTTACCCGCACTTGGAGGCTTTCTTTTCGCCCTGCTTGTCTTGTTTTTGCGTGGTAGAGTACGCGTGAAACCTGCCGCATGGTCGCTTTACAAGATGCCTTATCTACTGCTTGGCAAAGGCACCTTCTACGCCATGGAGCTGATTTCAATTTGTCTCGATTACGATGACTTTGCCCGTCGGGAAGAAGGCCGGTTTATCACCGAAAACGTAAGTCTTGGCGACGAGGACAAGCTCTTAAGCAGCCCATATCAAATAGTCCCGGAAAAAAACCGTCGAGGGCAAAAAGGGTATGGAACGTTTTACGTCGATGGTATTGATCTTCGGAAATATGGCTTCCAGGTCCCCAGCGAAAAGCTGCATAAGCCGATATTGCTTCTTGGTGGGACAAGCATACCCATTTCGGATCGAAAGAGACTGATCAAATCTCTCTTGGAAGCCGGGAACGAAGTGGCTTCCCTTGAAAACCCGATTGGGAGGGCCTTCGATTTTCGAATAAACCCCGCGAAAGAAAGGCCGGAAGCGTTAAAGGATTATATGGGGCATTTACGAAACTCCCACGGGGTTAAGGAAATCAACATTGTTGCACAATCTTACTCGGCGTTTGAATTGGTTAGAGTGCTTCAGGAAGATCCACATCGGTATAAGGATTTTGTGAAATGCATTATTTTGGTTAACCCCCCAGGATTCGATGAAAATTTAAACATGCCAAAACACATTTTTCGCTTCTTATGGAGACACGTTATTCAAGGGTATTTGAATCCAAAATCTTGTCATCCGGACAAGGTGGGTTTTGCGAAAAAAGAGAAAGTCGGAATTCGCACGTGGACGGCAAAATCATTGACCAATATTATTAGAAGTCTGCGGGAAGTTAACGATATTGTGCATTACCGGATTAAAACGCCTTTAAAAGAACTGAAGGATTATGGGTATAAAGTCTGTTTTTTCCTCCAAACTTATGATCAAGTGGTTCCTGCCCATATTACCCTGAAACATGCAGAAGAATTGGTGCCGCCGGACCAGATTAAATGCGTGGAGGGGGGGCACAACGATCTGTTTTTTCAGGAGTGGCAGAGAAAATCATTTGTTGAGTTTTATCGGCATGTGACACGGTCCCAATAAGCAAAAGTTCAAATTGGCTTCTCCTTTTCGTTTATTTTCCTCGTTTTCAGTAATATTGTGGCGGGCCTCCAGGACATCCATAAAATTCAGTATCTATCCCAAAGAAAGAGTGGTATTGCCCTGGATACCGGCGGAAAAAACCCCGCCTCTTGTAGATAAGAAACGGGGTTTTGGGGCCGTTGTATACCACTTCTAATCCTCCCATTCCTACTTGAGGCTGAAGAGAGAGACTGCTTGTGATGCAGTTCATTTTGCATGTGAACCATGGTGCAATTGCTGCTCATCCTGGTCAATCCAGCCTTGACAACTACCTGTGCCGGTGGTAAGTTCCCAACCTTTCATTTATGCTTTATTAATTCTACAGCCCCATCAAAAAAGGGGACCAGGAGGATTTGGTGAATTTTCAAGAACTGATTATGGCCCTCGGAAAGTATTGGGCCGATTATGGCTGTTTGATCCAGCAGCCCTATGATTTAGAGGTGGGGGCGGGGACCTTTAATCCTGCGACTTTGCTGAGGGTCTTAGGCCCGGAGCCGTGGTCTGTCGCCTATGTAGAGCCTTCAAGACGTCCCACCGACGGCCGATATGGTGAAAACCCGAACCGGTTAGGGCACTACTACCAGTACCAGGTTATTATCAAGCCATCTCCGATTGACATACAGGACGTCTATCTCGAAAGCCTGAAGACTTTAGGGATCGATCCCTTAGAGCACGATATACGCTTTGTGGAGGATGACTGGGAATCACCCACCCTCGGGGCCTCGGGTCTCGGATGGGAGGTCTGGCTCGACGGGATGGAGATTACCCAGTTCACCTATTTTCAACAGGCTGGGAGTATCAGGTTAGATCCGATCTCCGTAGAGATAACCTACGGTCTTGAAAGGATCGCCATGTATATGCAGGAGAAGGAAGATGTTTACGACCTCATGTGGAACGACCATGTGACCTATGGCAACGTCCACAAGAAGGGGGAGTGGGAACTTTCTGTGTATAATTTTGAAATGGCGGACGTGGAGATGCTCCTGAAGGTGTTTCACTTGTATGAAGAAGAGGGTAAGAGGGTGGGCAAGGAAGGGCTGGTTCTACCTGCCTATGATTACTGTCTGAAGTGCTCTCATACATTTAACCTCCTTGATGCAAGGGGGGCCATAAGTGTAACGGAAAGGACCCTCTATATAGATCGTATCAGGAACCTGGCACGTCTCGCAGCAAAGAACTATCTGGCCCAGAGGGAGGAGATGGGATACCCTTTGGGATTGATGATTGATGATTGACAAATACCCAGCACCAAATACCAAATAACAAATAACGAATAACGAGTGACAAAAATGGTAGCTGAACTACTTTTTGAGATCGGAACGGAAGAGATCCCTGCCGGTTATTTAGAGGGGGGATTGAGGGAATTGCAGCGGCTGGCGGAAGCGTGCCTGAGAGAGAATCGGATAGAGCTGACGGGCGGGCTGGTTACCTATGGAACCCCGAGGCGTCTGGTCCTGATCGGGAAGGGCATTTCGGAGATGCAGTCAGATCTGGTGAAGGAGATCACCGGCCCTCCAAAAAGCGTGGCCTATGACAGAGAAGGGAGGCCTACAAAGGCAGCCCTCGGTTTCGCCCAGAAGCAGGGGGTGCCCGTCGAAGAGGTGCAATCCATTGAAACGCCCAAAGGGGAGTACCTGTATGTGAAACGTCAGATTCCGGGGAGGAAAACCATAGAGATTTTGGCCGAGGCGTTGCCCAAACTGATTGCGGATATTATCTGGCCAAAGTCAATGCGCTGGGGGAGCATAGGTTTCCCTTTTGTGCGGCCCATTCATTGGGTATTGTGTCTGTTTAATGGTGCGGTAATCCCGTTTGAGGTGGCCGGGGTAAGTAGTGGTCGTACTACCCGGGGGCATCGGTTCATGAGCCCGGAGGCGATGGAGGTTTCAAACGTTCAGGACTATTTCACCGGGATGGAGCAGGCCTTTGTGGTTATTGATCAGCAGGAAAGGGAGCGGGTGGTAGAGCGGATAACCCGGGAAGTGGCTGAAAAGGCGGGTGGCAAACCTATTGAGGATCCGGAATTAGTCAGCACAGTGGCTAATCTTGTGGAATACCCCTCTGCGGTTTGCGGCAGTTTTGATGGGATGTTTTTGGATCTTCCCGATGTTGTCTTGATAACGGCCATGAAGGAACATCAGAAATACTTTGCTGTTTACGATGAAAAGGGCCGGTTAATGCCCAATTTTGTCGCTGTCAATAACACTGTAGCAAGGGATGAATCGATTGTTCAAAGAGGCCATGAAAGGGTTCTTAGGGCCAGGCTCTCTGATGCGGATTTCTTTTTGAGAGAGGACAGGAAAAGGCCGCTCTTAGATCGTTTAGAGGGCCTCAGGCAGGTTGTCTACCAGGCCGATTTAGGAACTTCCCATGCCAAGGTCCAAAGATTCACGAAGCTTGCCGGGTATTTGGCCGGGATAGTCCTGCCGGAAGAAGCGGACAATGTAAGGTTGGTGGCAAATCTTTGTAAATGCGATCTGATTACCCAGATGGTGAACGAATTTCCATCCCTTCAGGGTGTTATGGGGAAAGAGTATGCCCAATTGGAGGGATACCCGGATGAGGTCTGTTCAGGGATATACGAGCACTACCTTCCTTTAAGGGCTGGAGGACAACTCCCAACATCTAAGATAGGCGCCGTTGTCGGGATAGCGGATCGGATGGATACCATCGCCGGTTGTTTTGTTGTTGGTCTTGAGCCCTCAGGAAGCGCTGATCCCTTTGCCCTTCGCAGGCATGCCCTTGCCATCATCAGGATAGTAGAAGATATGGGTTGGGACCTTTCTCTAAAGGAGTTCATAGGGCAGGCGTTATTGCTTTTGAAGGAGGAAATTGAGTTTGATAAGGCCCAGATACTTTCTAAGGTCATGGCCTTTGTAAGGGAGCGGTACAAGAACATGATGCTGAGGTCTGGTTATGAATCTGATCTGATCGAGGCCGTCATCTCGGTAGAGTTTGATCGCATCCAGAAACTCCGTCCAAAGATCGATCAGCTCAAGAAGTTCTCTTTTGAATCAGAGGAGTTCAACCAGTTGGCTTTGACCTTTAAGCGGGTGAGCAATATCCTAAAGAAACAGGACAAATCCTTTGAGGCGGACCCGGCCCTGTTCCGGGAAGATTGTGAGGGGGCCCTCTGGGAGACGTTTCAGGCCCTCAAGGATGATGTTTACAGATCCCTTGAAGGAGAAGGGTACCTTGATGCCTTAGGCCTCATGGTGAAGCTCAGAAAACCGGTGGACGACTTCTTTGACGGGGTAGAGGTTTTGACAAAGGATGATCAGGCCTTGAGAGAAAACAGGGTGGGGTTGTTACAGCAGATCGCCGGTCTTATGCGCCTGATTGCGGATTTTTCCAAGTTTTCCATCTGAAGTGAGCTAAAGAAACTAAAGTGAATTAAAGTGTTTGAAGTTGGATTCATACTCTTAATCGTAATCGTAATCATAATCGTTTTGAGTAAGATTACGATTATGATTACGATTATGAAATAGGGAAGTTATTTCGTTGAGGCACTATTTATTGAGCTGGTACGTTTAAGCCTTTCAAGTCATGGTTTCTTGATCAGGATATAGAGTTCCCCATCATGTTTTAGATGGCCTGCTACCATTTCGGCGTATGGGCCGTTTCCCCAAAAAATATCCGCCCTGCCTGCCCCTTTTATTGCGCTCCCGGTATCCTGATTCACGACAAAACGGGAAAATTCGTTCCAGCCTGTTATTTCGCCCCGCTCATTAATGGTCGGTTTTTTGCATGAAATAAAGGCCAGAGCCCCCTTGGGAAATAGCTTAGAATCTAAGGCCAAGGATCTGCCGGGTGTCAGGGGAACGCTTATATTGCCCAAAGGCCCCGTTCTCAGGCGTCGAAAGAATATATAGGAAGGGTTGTAGTTAAGAATTTCCTTAACTTTTGCGGGATGCTCTGAGAGATATCTTCTGATAGACTGCATGGACATCTCTTTTTTAGTCAGAAATTCCTTGTCTAACATATACCGCCCGATGCTGCGATATGCCAGGCCGTTGGACGCGCTGTAGCCTACACTGATTATATCGCCGTTGCGCAACCTCAGTTGCCCCGAACCCTGTATTTGAAGAAAGGCTACGTCTACAGGGTCCTTCAACCAGGCGATCTCGAGGCCCTGTCCTTTTAACACATCTTCTTCAACAATCTGACGTCTCGAAAAATACGGCAGAAGTTTTGTCCCTTTAATCCGACCGATTATTTTTTTACCCTTGAATTCGCGTTTGAACAGCGAAAGGTCAGTTACTATCAAATCGTCCGGTCTTTTATAGATCGGGTACCTAAAGGAATCATCAGGCTTCAGGCCGGCCTCATAAACCGGCTCAAAATACCCGGTAAAGAGGACTTGATTGTTCCCCACCCGACCGGTTGCGCGATAAATCAAGAAATTCTCCCTGATTTCTTTATTTAACTGTTCCGGGCTAACATTCTTTTCTATGAGCGACAGAAAGGCCTCCTGGCTTTTCTTGACGTGTTTGGAGGTAAATATTTGAGATCCATAATAAAATGGTTTTTCAGGGTCAAGCCTGTTAAGGTAGTCGAGATTTTTTCTTATGACAGAGATAAGGGACTCCCTGTCCATATCATCGTGGAAGGTGGGATAAAAGAAGCGGACAGGTGCCAAAGCCTCTTCAGGATGTCGGGCCTCCCTTTTCAGGGCAGGGTAGCACGCAAAAAGAGTTATGAAGATTATCAGAATGAGAGGTTTTAAATAAATTATTCTGCCAGTCAGCATCGGCGCCTCAAAGCAAAAATCCTGTATATTTTCAACTCAATTTCATCTCAGGTGGGACTCAGCAATTTGACGACCCCCACCATAATATAAAGAGCTGTTCTTATCAAGCGGGGGGCGAAAAAAACCACTGAGTGTGTTTTAAAGTACGTGCGATAATTCATATGTGTTTTTTTTGCCACAGATATATGTCTATATAGATGACCTCAAAGAGGGGCATAAATTTTGCCGCATAAATTATCTTTATAATATTAACAGTATAGGCTCAATCATTCCTTTTCAGTTGCCACTGTGACCTATTGGCATGCTATTTGCTTAACAATTACGCAAGATTCTAAAGTGAGCGCTAATTGAGGAGTGGATCGTGGATTATAAACAGCGCACGTTGAAGGACGAGATTGGTTGTACCGGGATTGGCCTTCATTCCGGTGAAAAGGTAAGAATAAATATCAGACCCGCCCCGTGCGATACCGGAATACGTTTTGTGAGGACTGACCTGTCCGGACATCCGATTATTGAGGCTCGTTTTGATAACGTATCTGATACCACCTTAGCCACGAGCATCGGTTTTGATGATTGCAGGGTTTCAACTATTGAGCATCTGATGGCGGCCTTTTACGGGTTAGGAATTGACAACGCCGTGGTAGAATTAGATGGCCCTGAAGTGCCTATTATGGATGGTAGTTCGGCCCCTTTTGTATTCCTTGTAAAGAGTGCTGGGATTAAGGAGCAGAAGGATCCAAAACGCTTTATTGTCATCAAAAAGACATTCAAGATTGACGATGGAAACCGATCCATTTGCGTTTATCCGTCAAAAGAACTCAAGATCAGCTATATGATCGATTTCCAACATCCCCTTTTGAGAAATCAGGAATTCGAGTTGCGTTTTTCAGGGGGCGACTTTGTGAGGGAGATCAGCAAAGCCAGGACCTTTGGCTTCTTGAAAGATGTTGAGACTCTTAAGGCAAACGGGCTTGCGAGAGGCGGATCCCTCGACAATGCTGTGGTTATTGACGATTTCAGAATAATTAACGAGGACGGGCTTAGATACAAGGATGAGTTCGTCAGGCATAAGATCCTCGATTTTATTGGAGATCTTTCTCTTATTCAGTCTCCTGTAATCGGCCACTTTGTTGTTAAGAAATCCGGGCATTTCCTTAACCAGCAGATGCTGGCCTCGCTGATGCAGTCAAAAAGACACTGGAAGGTGTATGCATTTGTTTCACCGGAGGAATGTAGCAAAAACAGCGTAAGAATCCCCGCTTTTGGTCTGCCGGAGCCTGCTCTTGGCTGAGAACAGATAAGCTTTCCTAATTAAAACGAGGGGTTATCTCTTAAGGCCAGTCCGTTGAGATACCCCTTATTTTTTGGTTAAAACACCTCGTAACCGTTTACGGTTTTCCCGCCCAGCGAGATCTTCGACAGGGTTTAAGGTTCGCCCAACAAATCTAAATCCCACCCCTGCAGGCATTCCTCAGCCTTGAACTTGATGTGCTACTTCGAGTTGAATCTATGAATTCAGTGTGCAGCAAATTCATCCACACGAGATTGCGGAACGATTTGATCCCTGTTAACGCTTATCTCAAAGCCAACCGCTTTTAATTCCACAATTCGCAATTCCCAAATTCGGTTCGGATAGGGCTTGCATTTTACGGGCCCCTCGCCTATTATCTCTTTCTTAAATTTCTTATATTTTGTTTGTACGAACTTTGCCATATGGCTGAGACCTTCGAAAGGGGACGTTTTGAAAAGGTCTCTGGCTCTCCATAAGGAACAGAAGATGAAGAAGAGCCCATTTATTTATAAAGGCCTGAAATTTGCCCTGCCGATTCTCTTTTTTATCGGTTTAGTTTCGAGTAGGCCCGCATTGGCCGCAGAGGCTCGACTAACTGATATTGTGATCACAAACACCCAGGACTATCTACTCGCATATTTCAGCGTGGCCGACTGTTTTACCGAGGACATGAAAAGGGCGATTGACAACGGCGTCAGTACCACTTTCAGATTTTTTGTAAAACTGTATGAGGTTAGAAACTGGTGGTGGGATAGGAGCATTGCCGATCTGAAGGTGAGCCACGAGATAAAGTATGACAACCTGAAAAAGGTCTACATTGTGAGGCTGTCATCAAAAGACAATAAGGTGATTTATGTCAAGGATTTCGATGAGGCCAAAAAATTGATGTCCGAGATTGTGGGCCTGAAAGTTACCGAACTTCGCAATCTTCAGAGAGGAAACCATTACCAGATCAGCATGATGGCTGAACTTGACAAGATCAGGCTTCCCTTTTATTTCCATTATGTCTTCTTCTTCCTCTCCCTGTGGGATTTTGAGACCGATTGGTATGCGGTTGATTTCAGATATTGAGCATTCAGGGATTTGATCCCGGCTCTGCCACCATTACCTAATGTCCATCCAGAAATGAGATAGTTTTTGCAAGGTCAAGGAAGATGAGGATTTTAACCACAGGAATACGTTGAAGTATTTCGAGGATTAAAATCCGAATATGACGCAGAGATTGTGAAAAATAGCCATTTATGGATGGACACTACCTAATCTACTACCATGAAAGATTACTTAGAGGCTGAAAAACAAGATCTCAGGAGACGACGCAGAGAAAGATACCTGATTATTTTCTTAGGCGTGGTGATATCTTTTCTGGTCTATCTTGGGATGCGTATCTTTCACTTAGGGCAGGCCCTTCCCTTTTCAAGCAGTATTATCGCTTTTGCACTGATCAATATCAATGTGATATTACTCCTCCTCCTCCTCTTTCTCATTGTCAGGAATTTGGTCAAACTGCTCTTTGAGAGAAAAAAGAGTATTATGGGAGCCAGGCTGAGGACCAAATTGGTCCTGGCCTTTGTTACTCTCTCCCTATTGCCCACGGTCATCCTTTTTTTCGTCTCGGTGCAGTTCATCTCCTCATCCATCGAGTACTGGTTCAGCCTTCAGATCGAGCGATCATTAAAGAGTTCCTTAGAAGTTGGCCAGGATTACTACAAGGAGATTACGGATGAGATCCTCTCTTTTGGCAATAATCTGGGTCGAGTAATCACCTACGAGGGGTTTATGATCCCATCCAGAAAAGAGAAGCTTGAGAAATTTATTGACGAAAAGCGAAAAGAGCTGGGTCTGGCCTCCCTCCAAGTTTTTTCGACAAAACTGGACTTAATGGCCGTTTCCAAGGACCACAGAATTGATCTTACTGCATTTAAAGGGCCGGGGCCGGATATCTTGAAGAAAAGTATTGAGAAGGGCGCTGACAGCCAGTATATCCAACCTTCGCCGCATGGAGATCTCGTCAGTGGCATCGTTCCAGTTTTTTCGAGGACCGCATCGAAGGCTGTGGTTGGTCTCGTGGCGTCAGCTAAATTTGTCCCCGGCGCCTTTGTAAACCGTCTCCAGGCTATCTCAAAGGGCCTGGAGGAGTACCGTCAGTTGAAGATGCTCAAAACTCCGATAATAGCCAGCCACATGATCACCCTCTCCATTGTTTCGCTCCTTATCATTTTTTCATCTGTATGGTTCGGATTCTACCTCTCAAAAGAGATAACCGTCCCCATCAAGGAATTAGCCGAAGGAACGAATCGTATCGCATCAGGTGACTATGATTTCTTTATTGACTTAGAAACAAAGGATGAGGTGGGGATGTTAGTCAATTCGTTTAATAGGATGACTATGGACCTGAAAACGAGCAAAAATAGGCTCGAAAAGGCCAATAAAGAACTCATGGAGAGCAATCTTGAATTGGAACAGCGGCGGCTTTATATGGAGATTGTCCTGGCGAATGTTGCTGCAGGCGTGGTGTCTGCTGATGCTGGCGGGAAGATCCTTACTATCAACAAATCCGCAGAGAGGATGTTGGACATAAGGGCGGGAGAAATTATCGGGAAACAGTACAAAGAAATCCTGTCAGACGATTATTGCAAGGTAATTGATGGATTTCTAAAAGATGAGGCTCTTTTTCAAAAGGGCTACATAGAGAAACAGATAGGCTTATCTGCGGGAAACAGGAGGCTGACCCTCCTCGTTTCTCTCAATGTGCTTCGTGATGATCGTGGAAGGTACTTAGGTCTTGTTGTTGTCTTTGAGGATTTGAGTGAAATTGAAAAGGCCCAGCGGATGGCTGCATGGAGAGAAGTGGCAAGGCGTATAGCCCATGAGATCAAGAATCCTCTGACGCCGATTCAACTGTCTGCCCAGCGGCTCAAGAAGAGATATGGAAAGATCTTAGATAGCGAAGACTCAGAGATCTTTGACGAGTGCACAGGGATGATTATCACGCAAGTGGAGGAATTAAAACGCCTTGTAAACGAGTTCTCCAGTTTTGCCCGCATGCCCGCGGCCAATCCTGCACCGTCAGATATTAACAAGATTATTAATGAAGCCCTGAGCCTCTACAGGGAGACGCATAAAGAAGTGGACTTCGTATTTAATGATTCAAAAGAGGTCCCTGTATTTGATTTGGACAGGGAGCAGATAAGAAGAGTCATGATTAATCTCTTTGACAATGCCATTGAAGCGATTGAGGGGGAGGGAAAGGTGGTTATAGATCTTCATTACGACAATATCCTTAAAATGGTGAGAATCGAGGTGGTAGATAACGGGAGAGGGATAAGCCCTGAAAACAAGGCCCGCCTCTTTGAGCCTTACTTTTCAACAAAAAAACAGGGAACGGGCTTGGGCCTTGCTATCGTCAGCACCATCATTACAGATCATAATGGCTTTATAAGAGTTAAGGATAATAAGCCTAAAGGAACTAAGTTTATTATTGAACTGCCAACCAGGATATGAGCGAGCCATGTTCATGCTCTTGTACCATTTTCTCTGGACCATATGCCTTATCTTCTGCCTGCCCGTAATTTGGATTTTAGAGAAGAGGCATTTGGATAGTAGAAGTAGCCTGGGCCTTGTAGAGCGAGCTCGCGAAAGATTTGCGTTGAGACTTCCTCAGGCCCTCCCTGCCAAGGGAAATATATGGGTTCACGCACTTTCTGTGGGAGAGGTTGTTTCAGCCATTCCATTAGTAGATAGCCTACAGATTGAATTTCCAGACAAGGACATAGTTTTCACGGTAACCACTGTTACCGGGATGGCCATTGCAAGGGAGAAATTAGATGTAAAGGTCAAGGCAGTTCTTACCATGCCCGTTGATGCGTGGTGGTCTGTTCAGAGGATCGTCAAGTTTGTCAAACCCTCTGTTTTCATCCTGATTGAGACAGATATCTGGCCCGCGTTGCTTTGCTCTTTGAAGAGAAAAGGTATACGAAGCATCCTGGTAAACGGACGTGTTTCGCCCCGGACTTTCAGGTCCTACGCAAGAGTTCCCTTCTTCACCCGGAAGATGTTTGACCCACTCGAATTATGCCTCATGCAATCAGACTTAGACAGGGAAAGACTCTTGCAAGTTGGTTTGAACAAGGAGAAGGTTATCACGGTGGGGAATATCAAGTTTGACCGGGATATGGCAATCATGAGTAATGAAGAACGTCAGGACTGGTTTGATATCCTGGCCCTCGAACCTTCTGCTCCCTTATGGGTTGCAGGCAGCACCCATCCGGGAGAGGAGGAGATTCTGCTCAACGTTTTTGAAAGGCTCCGCGGTCTTTTTCCTCGTTTGCGCCTTATCCTTGCCCCGAGAGACACAGGGCGATCCGATGAGATCGTGACAATGACCAATGGTATGGGTCTGAAGGCCGTTCTGAGGACCGGGGTTTCGGAACAAAGCGAAAAGCGCAAAGCGAAAAGCGAAAAGCGCAGAGTGCAACCCGCAACTCGCAATCCCGCTTTCAGCGGGACAACCCGCCATACGCCATCGGAGAATAATGGTGTCTATGATGTACTGGTTCTTAATACGATTGGTGAACTTGGGAGCGTTTACGGGTTAGGGAGCGTGAGCTTTGTCGGTGGCAGTCTTGTCCCTGTCGGAGGGCACAACCTGTTGGAACCTGCCAGTTGTGGCAATGTTGTCCTTTTCGGTCCTCATACCCGCAATTTTGTATCCATGTCAGAGGCGCTGTTGGAGGCTGGTGGAGGCTGGCGGGTCCGGGACGGAAATGAACTCCATGAGGCCATGAAAACGCTCTTGGAAGATGCAGAGATGCGGGCCCGGATGGGGGGGCTGGCAAAGGCGTTTGTTGAGAATAATCGGGGAGCGCTCAAAAGGATTGTGGACTATGTGAGGGGAAACATGAGCGATGCCTGACTGGTCCAGGATTCATCAGGAAAGACGATTCAGCCGATGGTCTCTTCCCCTGGCCTTTTTTTCTCTCTTGTATGGCGTCGGTGTCCGGTTTCGTCTTAAGGCATATGAGAAGGGGATTTTCAGGGGAAAGTCTCTTCCAGGCTTTGTCATAAGCGTTGGAAATATAACCTCGGGTGGGACGGGCAAAACACCGGCAGTCGCAATGTTAGCCAAATGGGCGCTCGGTGAAGGGCATCGCGTGGCCATTCTTTCGAAGGGCTACGGAGGGCGATACAAACAGGAGGTTTTAGAGGTATCTGATGGGAAACATATATATGCAGATTCCCAAATGGCCGGAGATGAGCCCTTTCTTCTTGCGCGAGAGGTTTCGGGAAGTCCCGTAGTGATCTCCAAAAACCGTTACCTGGCAGGGATGTATGCCCATAAAAAATTCGGATCTGACTTCTTTATCTTGGATGACGGATTTCAACACTTAGGATTGGAGAGGAATCTTAATCTGGTGCTGATAGACGCCTCGGAGCCTTTTGGAAACGCCCATCTGCTTCCATGGGGTCCCCTGAGAGAGCCCCTAAGTCAGTTGGAGAGGGCAGATGCCTTCATCCTTACACGGTTTAGCAGAGGGCAAAGCGCAAAGAGTAACGCCAAGGACCACTCCACGCAAAGGATTGTAACATTTCTAAAGGGGAAATTCCCTTCAATACCCATTTTTTGTGCGGATCATATACCGGACAAGTTGGTTTTTCCCATTTCGGGTGAGGTTCATACTCCTGGATTTTTGAGAGGAACGCGAGTATTGGCCTTTGCTGGCATTGCCCACCCTGAACAGTTTCAAGAGAGTTTGATCGAATTGGGCGCGGATGTGGTTCAATTCAAGGGGTTCAGAGATCACTACCCATTCGATGGGGATGAAATTAGGGAACTGATCCGTATGAAGGAGAGGATTGGCGCCAGGTACCTTCTTACAACGGAAAAAGACTGGATGAGAATCGCCCCTTTCGCCTTTACCACGGCTGCGCCGATGCATAATGACTTAGCTTATTTGTCTGTTAGATTCGCCTTCTTGCCGGGGCAAGAGGGCATTTTTGGAATAATCAGAAATGGCCTTTCAGAACGCAGAGGGTTAGCCGGTCGTGCTTAAACTCCTGGCCCGCAAAAAGATTGATAAGGCAAAGGTCAAACGGATCCTTATCCGCGCCACCAACTGGGTGGGGGACGCGGTGATGACCCTGCCGGCATTAGAGGCCGTCAAAGAGAATTTCCCTTCCGCCACCATCACCGTCTTAGCAAAACCATGGGTTGAGCCGATCTTCAGCAAACATCCCGCAGTGGATCGGATATTAACATTCAGGAAAGGGGAGGGGGCTTTCACCGGTCTTGGTGAGATGATCAGGGCTATCAGGTTGATTCGAAAAGGCGGATTTGACTTGGCCATCCTCTTCCAAAACGCATTTGAAGCGGCCCTTCTGGTATATATGGGGGGGGTTAAATATCGACTTGGTTATAGTAAGGACGGGCGTGGTTTTCTGCTTACGCATAGGATCATGCCAAGTGACGAGGTCCTTAAAATCCACCAGTCGGCATATTATCTCTCCATCCTGAGGGGAATGGGATGGGAGGCAAAGAGCCGTAATCCAACCATCCATGTTTCTCAAGAGGATAAGGACTCGGCCGACAGGATACTCGGCACAGAGGGAATAAAAGAGCAAGATCTCTTGGTGGGCCTGAGCCCTGGCGCGATCTTCGGAGGGGCGAAACGGTGGCCCCCGGATCGTTTTGCAGAGATCGGAGACAGGGCAGTTGAAGAGTGGGGGGCCAAGATCCTCATATTTGGGAGCGGCAAGGAGAAGGAGATTTGCAGCAGTGTTTGCAGTTCAATGGGTCACCAGTCCCTGAACCTCTGTGGCCGCACATCATTGAGTGTAGTCATGGGCCTGATCAGCCGGTGCCTTTTTTTTGCAACCAATGATTCAGGCCTTATGCACATAGCCTCTGCCCTGAGTGTGCCAACAGTGGCCATATTTGGTCCCACTGACCATGTGGCCACAGGTCCGCGAGGCCCGAAAACCAGGATTGTAAAGCATGAAATAGAGTGCGCGCCTTGCCTGAAACCTGAATGCCCTACTGATCACAGGTGTATGTTGAGCATAGGGTCGGACGAGGTCTGGGAAGCGATGGAGAGGTTGCGGAGGGAGGTCCATTGAAGAAACCCGCGGTTTTTATAGACAGGGATGGCACCATAAACGAGCAGATGGGGTATATCAATCATATCAGCCGGTTTGTGCTCCTTCCGGGGAGCGCTGAGGCGATCAGGCTATTGAACGATTATGGATATTTGGTGATCATTGTTTCAAACCAGTCCGGGCTCGCCCGGGGATATTTCCCAGTGGGGCTGGTCAATGAGGTACATGACCATATGAAGGCGTTGTTAGCAAGAGACAATGCAAGGGTCGACGGGATTTTTTTCTGTCCCCATTATCCCAAGGGAAAGCTACCAGAATACAGCAGGGTCTGTGAATGCAGAAAGCCCAAAACCGGGTTGATAAAAATGGCGTGCGGAGATTTTGATATTGACATGGCAAACTCCTATGTCATAGGTGATCGCTGCACTGATATTGAACTGGCTCGAAACGCCGGCCTGAAAGGTATCTTGGTCAAGACTGGTTACGGTCTCGGGGACCTGGAATATGTTTTCCCCCATTTGTCCTTTAAACCTTTTCATGCCACTGATCATCTCCTCGATGCGGCTAAGTGGATTGTTAAAAGGGATTTAGGGATTGAGGAATTGAAGGATTGAAGGATTTAGGGATTGAGTTTTGACCATAAGTTTCGGGTCTTTAAGCAATCTGCGATGATCTGCGGATGGAATAGTGTCTTTAGCTCTGAATTCTTATAATAATTCACAATCCCTGAATCCCTAAATCCCTGAATTCATGTAAAAAGGACTTTTTACATGGGTGTTAATATCCTAATTATAAAATTGAGCGCAATCGGGGACGTGGTACACACACTTCCGTTTTTAGAAGTACTCAAAAAAGGCTTCCCCGAGGCGAGAATTGACTGGTTAGTGGAGGAGGCAGCCTCCCGGATCATTGAAGGGCACCCTGCCATCAGTGGGGTCATCATATCCCGGAGGAGGTCGTGGCAGGACCAAATGCGCAAGGGCCGGAACATTTTTCCTGTGATTGGTGAAGCCGCCCGGTTCTTGAAAAATGTCCGGTCAAGAGAGTACGATCTAATCATTGACTTGCAGGGGCTGGTAAAAAGCGGCATTCTGGCCGGTCTTTCGAAAGGAAAGAGAAAGGTAGGCATGAGCGGGTCTCGAGAGGGGGCGAGACTCTTTTTGAATGAGCGGCCGATACGAGTAGATTATGATCAACACGCCATCGATCGTTACTTGAAAGTGGCCGAATCTTTGGGGTGCGACTCGGCCAAGTGGGATGGTCATATCCCGGTTTCAGGGCCTGACAGGCGGTTGATTGACCAGATCCTGGTGAGCAGTGGGATGGAAAAAGAGCCTCTCGTGGCCATCAATCCCATTGCCAGGTGGAGGACAAAGCTATGGCGCCCTGAGCGGTTTGCAATTTTGGCAGACCGGATCAGAAATGAAATGGGGTGTGAGGTTATTTTTACGGGGAGCAACCTGGATGAACAAATTATTGGAGATATTACTGGGATGATGAAGGCCAGGTTCCTTAATCTCGCCGGGCAGACCAATTTAAAAGAATTAGCCTATTTCTATAGCAGGTGCAGGCTCCTCATAACCACTGATACCGGCCCCATGCACATGGCTGCTGCCATGGGATGTCCTGTGGTTGCCCTGTTTGGTCCCACGGCCCCGTGGCGGACCGGACCATATGGAAAGGGCCATAAAGTCATCAGGGCTGATGTTGAGTGCAGCCCATGTTTCAAAAAGAGGTGTGACCATACGAAATGTATGGAGGAGATAACGGTGGACAAGGTTTTTGAAGGAGTTAGAGAGGTGATAACTGAAAGGAGCGATAAATGGCCATAAGTAAAGAACTGCTCGATATCTTGGCATGCCCCAAGTGCAAAGGGGATATCTATCTCACTGATGCCGGGGACGGACTCATCTGCGATCAATGTAAATTACTATACGAGATCAAAGATGACATCCCTATAATGCTGATTGATGAGGCAAAACCGCTGGATAAATAGTGCCCGAACGAAAACTGTCTTTTTCGCTCCCGCCTTCTATTGGGCCATATGACACTCATTGATTTTTTATACAATATATGGCATATGGCACAAAATAGATATCGACATATGGCATCTTTTTATTGCCATATGGCGATATCTCGGCGGGACGTCAGATAAAAATTTTAATCCTCAAAATACCCGATGTATTCCTGCGGTTAAAATTTTGATCTTCCTTGACCTTGACAAAAAATCCTAGTTTTCGTTCAGACACTAAATAGTCTCTCTGTAACTGTTCAATGGTTCAGGGTTCACTGAAAACCCGCATGCCATCCGTCGGGCAGGTCTGAACCGCCCTACGAATTAGAGTGACGAAAGAAACTCGGTCTTAAGAGCACTGCAGACCTCACTAAATATACCATAAATGGGGTACACTTCGATCAACAACTGAAAACGTCTGACAGATTCCCCATATAGGAATTTATGCTTATATGGAAATAGGGGGTTTGCCCTATTTCATTTTCTGCAAATAATTGGTTAAATTCCACTCTAAATTTGATCTTATCATTTTTCATATTTCTTCCTCATTAAGCATTGATAGTCTTGTAAGAAGTCCAAGGACTCCCTTACGCTCGAAGGTCTCAAGCTCGTAGAGGAGAGGACCGGGGTAAGGTAGCCACTGCCATCCTGCCGTTGTCTGTAGAGATGATGCCGGCAGGTCAAAAAAGAATTGTAATATTTCCCTCTTCTATGCTATGATTTTGAAAACATGGTTTTGTTTGACGTGGGGTTCCAGGCTGGTTAGCTGTCGTTTCTGAAAAAGGAAGCTCTTATAAGGGGATTTTAGTTCACATTACATCGAAAATTTCAGGAGTAGCGAGGAAGGAGGTGTAATAATAATTAGTGAGGTAAGAGAATGAACTATCAACCTTAAAGCAAAGGAGAATCAAAAATGAAAAAACATATGTTTATTTTTTTGGGAGCCTTAATTGCATTTTCCTTTATCCTCCCTTACACAACATTTGCGGCAGATTCATATAAGGTGGGGGCCCTTTTTGCCGTAACCGGGCGCGCATCTTTTTTGGGGGACCCGGAAAAAAAGACGGCAGTGATGGTGGCTGAGCTGATCAACAAGGCAGGCGGGATTAATGGAAAAAAATTGGAACTGATCATTTACGACACTGAGGGAGACGCCACCAAGACCATGCTTTTCTTTAAAAAACTGGTTAATCAGGATAAAGTGTGCGCAGTAATAGGACCTTCCTTGTCTGGGACGTCTCTTGCAATTGTGGATGAAGCAAAAAAACTTAAAACGCCCCTTGTCTCCTGCGCCGCCAGTTACAAGATTGTCTACGACGCAAAGACAAAAAAGCAGCGCAAATGGGTCTTCAAGACACCCCAGACGGACACCATGGCCGTGGAGGCTATTTACTCCTACCTCAAAAAGCGCGGCATCAACAAAATCGCAATCATGAGCGTTACTTCCGGGTATGGGAAGAGTGGACACGGGGAGCTGGTCCGGCTTGCCCCCAAGTATGGGATGGACATTATTGCAGATGAAAAATATGGCCCTAAGGATCAGGATATGACTGTGCAATTGACTAAAATCAAGGGAAATCCTCCCCAGGCAATTGTCAACTGGTCCATTGGCCCGACCCAGGTTGTAGTGCTCCGGAACTGGAAAGCCCTTGGTATGACAAGTATCCCCTTCTACCAGAGCCACGGTTTCGGGAGCCGTAAAAATATCAAATTGGCGGCTGGGGCTGCGGAAGGCGTCCTCTCTCCTCTTGGCGGTTGCGTCGTCGCTACAGCACTGCCGGCATCAACACAAAAAGATGTTACAATGAAGTACAATAAAGACTACCAGGCTAAATATAATGAGCCCATATCCACTTTTGGCGGGCATGCCTGGGACGCCCTTTATCTTGTGGCGAATGCACTTAAAGCCGCCGGCTGCGACAAGGAAGGTATTCGGAATGAACTTGAAAAAACCCAAAACTTTGTTGGCCAGCACGGTGTCTTTAACTTCTCCCCGGATAATCACATCGGTCTGACTTGGCAGGACGCTTTTTACATGACCGTTGTGAAGGGTGACGACTTTACGCTTGCTGATTAAAGAGATTCCTGTCAGGGAAATCAGAGAGTGAGGGTGAGATTATATCCACCCTCACTTTTTAATTCGGAATTAGCATGGAAAAAATCACATTCGCAACCCAGCTCCTGCAGTATCTCATCACCGGGCTCACCATAGGCAGCATTTATGCTATGGTGGCTCTCGGGTTCATTATCATCTATAACGTGACCGAGATCATCAACTTTGCCCAGGGTGAGTTTGTCGTATTGGGGGGCCTTGTCATGGTTGTCTTTCACGTCTCCGCCGGCCTTCCTCTTGTTATCGCCTTCCCCGCCACAGTTGTCCTTGTAATGCTGGTGGGAATTCTACTGGACCGGCTTGCAATCCGACCCATCAGAAAGCCTTCGGTCCTTACCCTGATTATCGCCACTATTGCTGCCTCGATCCTGATGAAGGGCGTGGCCATGGTTATCTGGGGCAAGGACCCTTTTGACCTTCAGGCTTTCTCAGGGCGTGATCCCATTTCATTTTTTGGGGCCATAATCCAACCCCAATATCTCTGGGTAATAGGCTTTTTGATCCTCATCACAATATCTCTGTCCATCTTCTTTAATAGCACCATTATCGGCAAGGCCATGCGCGCCTGCGCAGACAATCCGGATGCGGCCAGCCTTGTGGGCATTGACACTAAGAAGATGATTTTACTCTCTTTTGCCCTTTCTGCCGCCATCGGCGCCATTGCCGGCATAATCGTCACCCCCATCTCCTTAATGGAATATGACCGTGGAGTCTCACTGGCTATAAAGGGATTCGGGGCTGCTATTCTTGGCGGCCTCGGCAGTTTTCCCGGCGCTATCCTGGGGGGGCTGATCATGGGGACTATCGAGTCCTTCGGTGCCGGCCTCATCTCCTCCGCGTACAAGGATGCCTTTGCATTAATTGTACTTCTGGCTGTTCTGTTTTTTAAGCCCAGCGGACTCTTAGGCAGCGTAGAAATCAGCAAGATGAAAAGGTTTTAGGCGTGTTACGAATCAGTAAACTTCCAATTGCCATCTTTTTTGCCATCATCATCTGCTTTCCCTGGATTGCAAAACATATTCCTGCTATTGGCCATTATCCCGACCTCATGGTCTTCGCAGGGATCTATTGTCTGATCACCATTGGTCTCAGTCTGCTTATGGGTTATGCTGGTCAGATATCACTTTGCCAGGCGGCGTTCTACGGTATCGGGGCCTATGCATCCGGCATCCTCACCGTCCGATACGGCATGAATCCCTGGCTCTGCATGTTGATCGGCATGGGGATATCGGCACTCGTAGCCTTATTAGTAGGAGCGCCTTCCCTTAAATTAAAGGGACATTACCTCGCCATGGCTACCCTGGCGTTCGGTATAATCGTCTTCATCATCTTCAATGAAGAAGTTGAATTGACCGGTGGTCCCGATGGTATGCGCGGTATTCCAGGGCTGAGCCTCTTCGGGTTTCAATTTGATTCCGTTAATAAATATTATTACCTTGTTTGGGCCTTTGTTTTTGCCGCCTTTATCTTTACCATAAATATCATACAGTCCCGTACAGGACGGGCCCTGAGGGCTATCCATTCCAGTGAGACGGCAGCCAGCGCCATGGGCGTTAACATCTCCCGGTTCAAGATAATTGTATTCATCTACGGGGCTGTATTGGCATCCCTGGCAGGGAGCCTTTACGCCCATTACCTTAATTTCATAAACCCCTCCACCTTTGACCTTTTCGTTTCCATTAAGTTATTAATCATGATCGCATTGGGGGGGATGCATCAAATCTGGGGCGCGATCATAGGCGCTTTTCTGATTACATTTTTAAGTTATGAATGGCTGCATTTTTTTGGGGAATTTGAGATTATCGTATATGGCGGAATCCTCCTTTTAGTCACCATCTTTTTGCCCGATGGTCTTGCAGGCATTCCAGGGATTATAAAGGGTTGGTTCAGGAATTAAAATTTCAGGTGAGAGAGTCATTGGAAAAGAATATTCTTGAAGTGGAGCAGGTTGCCATGGCCTTCGGTGGGCTAATGGCCCTTATCAACCAGAATTTCCGGGTGAAAAAGGGAATCATAAAGGCCATTATCGGTCCCAACGGTGCGGGCAAGACCACACTCTTTAATGTCATTACGGGCTTCTTTCCCCCAACAGAGGGGACAATTCGCTTTAAGGGACAGGCCATTGAACACCTGAAGGCCCACGATATTGCGAGCCGGGGACTTTCCCGCACCTTTCAGACGGTTGAGCTGTTTGACAACATGACTGTCCTTGAAAATGTTATGGTTGGTTGTCACACCCGAATACGGTCATCCTTTTTGGCCACTGGTTTCAAGTTGCCACAGGTAAAAAGAAAAGAGAACAAAATCAAGGAAAAAGCGATGGATATCCTGGAATTTATCAATCTCAAGGATAAATTCAACGAACCTGCGGACAGTCTGCCTTTAGGCGAACAGAAGCTACTTGAAATCGGTCGGGGACTGGCCACTCAACCGGATCTCTTGTGCCTGGACGAACCCGTAGCCGGCCTTAATGAGACAGAAACTCAAGTGGCGTCTTCACTGATCAGGTTAATCAGGGAGAAAGGAATCACTGTCCTTCTGGTGGAACATGATATGAAAGTGGTCATGGATCTCTCGGATGAAATCATGGTACTTAACTACGGAGAAAAGATTGCAGAGGGCCCCCCTGAACAGGTACAAAATGACCCGAAGGTGATTGAGGCCTATTTGGGAGGGGAAGACTAAGATGCTGAGGATTGAAGAACTCAATGCCTTTTATAATAGTATCCTGGCCCTTAAAGGGATCTCCATAAAGGTACCCAAAGGGGAGATCTTCTCCATCATAGGCGCAAATGGGGCGGGTAAATCCACTCTCCTGAAGTCCGTTTCCGGCCTTATTAAAACCAAAATGGGCCGGATTCTTTTTAAAAATCAGGATATTGTCAACCTCCCTGCAAATCGGATTGTAGGCCTGGGTATATCCCAGGTGCCGGAAGGAAGACAGCTTTTTGTCCGTCTCTCGGTGAAGGACAATATTCATCTTGGGGCCTACCTCTACCACAAACGGCGCTATCGCAAGGATATCAACGAAAAAATTCAGGGTGTCTACAGGATGTTTCCCATCTTGGAAAAACGCTCCGAGCAGATTGCAGGGACACTTTCCGGTGGTGAACAGCAGATGCTGGCCATCGCACGCGCCCTTATGGGCAGACCTGAACTGCTCCTTTTTGACGAACCTTCAATGGGTTTAGCCCCTATAATTGTAAAGGACATATTTGGCGTCATTAAAAAACTCAACGAGACAGGTACCACGATCCTGCTCGTTGAGCAAAATGCGAAGGCCGCTCTTAAGATTGCAAACCACGCATGTGTACTGGAGACGGGTGAAATAGTCCTGGAAGGGCTGGCCAAAGAACTCTCAGACAATCCCAGGGTCAAGGAAGCCTACCTGGGAGGATAGAAAAAGGAGAAGTACCCATGAATTACGCAAAATATGCCACAATTCATGCCCGTCATTTATCTGATAAGATATGTCTGATTGAGCGGGCCCCTTCTATAAACAGGCGGAGGACCCTTACATGGAAAGAGTTTAATGATGGCATCAATAAAGTGGCAAATTACCTGTCAAAAGAATTGGGGGTAAAGGATGGCGACTACGTCATGCACCTGCAGAACAATTCTCTTGAGTGGTTGATCACCTATTATGGCATCATCAAGCTCGGTGGAGTGATCGTACCTCTGAATTTCAGGTTTGTGGGGCCTGATATCCTCTATGCTGCTGAGGTATGTGATCCTAAGGTGTTTATGCTGGGTTCAGAGTTTCTTCCCGTTGTCCAACCCGTTCAAAATGAACTGACAACCGTAGAGAAGTACATCTGTGTAGGGGATGAGGTGCCGGACGATATGATCGATTACAGGACTATTGCTGCCTATGATGATATTTCAGAGGCGATGGTGGATGTGGATGATCAGCATAATCTGGCCATGATGTTCACCTCAGGCACCACCGGTAAACCGAAACCTGTTTTACACACCCATTATTCCCTGAATAATACAGCCATAGGCAACGGCATGAGTTATTTTGTGGAGAAGAACGACAACTATGTCTTCTTCCTCCCCCTCTATCACAGCGGGACCATGTTTCTGTGGGCCCCCTTTTACGCAACAGGCGCTACCGGTACCATGATTACGGAATTGAAAGACCCCAAATGGATCATTGAGGCCATAGCCGAGGAAAAGGGAACGGACGTCCTCTTTGTTGTGCCAATTGCAGTTGCAATCCTGAACGCCATTAAGGATGGTACAATTAACCTTTCAGATTACGATCTCTCTAATTGGAGATATATGGAGATCGGTGCACAGCCTGTACCCTTTGATGTCATGAAAAGTCTTGTTGAAAAACTCCCATGCGCCGTCTCCAATATCTATGGCATCACCGAGGGCGGGGGAGGGGGCACATTTAATCTCTATCCTGAAGACGTACTAAGAAAACCCGGATCTATAGGGAAGCCTACCTTTGGTGTTGAGGCAAAGATCGTTGATTCTGATAAAGAATTGGCACCCGGTGAGGTGGGAGAGCTAATATTCACCACAACCCGCATGATGAAGGAATATTTTAATAACCCGGAAATGACTGAAGAGGGCCTTAGGGATGGCTGGCTTTACACCGGTGACCTTCTTAAAACCGATGATGAAGGTTTCTTCTATATAGTTGATCGCAAGAAGGATATGATAACCAGCGGTGGAGAGAATATCTTCCCGGTGGAAATCGAGGATGCCTTGATGGAGCATCCCAAGATCGATGACATCGCCTGCATAGGATATCCTGACGAGCGTCTTGTGGAAATTGTGATGGCTATTATACAGGTTAAGCAAGGTGAAGAGATGACAGAAGAGGAAGTCATCGAATTTGCCAAGTCAAGACTTTCCATGTATAAGGTGCCACGCAGGGTGGTCCTTGATCAGGTCATGAGAAACCCCACGGGTAAGCTCATGAAACCCCAGATGAGGGAGAAATACACAGGCCGGAGAGAGGCATTCCAGAAGCTTGATTAACGGTCATAAACGTAGCCCCGCACTATGTGCGGGGATCTTCGACAGTGTTCAAAGGTTACCAGTTATCTTAGCGCTAACAGCGTCAAACTTTTTGGCAATGAGATTTTCAAACTCCTTTCCGAAAAATCGACGGTTTGCCTGCAGATACCATTTGATGCTCTGCCAGTAGTCCTTCAACTCCTGCGGATCATGGATGCTATCAAGTATCCCTTCAATTTCCGAGAGCTTTTCCTTCTTCAAGGTATCCTTTCTCATCTCGTAAAAATCGTTCAGCCTGTGTTTCTGCTCTCGGGAAAAGCCGATATCCCAGGATCGATCAAGAAGGTCATTTGCCAGATTATGGAGATCTCCAAAATCTTTGACCAGGCCCATCTGTCTTTCTGCGCGGTCCAATATCATATCCGTAATTTCAGTCATCCTCTTTTCAAAGGCCTTTTCAAGGAGAAGCTCATAATCATCCGTATAAAAGAGATGTTTTCGCAGAGAGCTTAAGCTGTAATGAAAATAGTTTTTCAGTTGTTCCAGATCATTAATAGACGACAGGTAAGATATCTTACGAGAGATAGATATGCGGTCCTGAAAATCCACGGAAAGAAAATTGGGAAAACTTCCCTTCCTCAGTAAGATCCCGGTTTTGGCGCTAAATAGATGGGTCAACTGGTAGCCCTCTTCCCAGAGTTTCTCTATGGAAAGCTCGTTCAGGCAGTCATTAACCGCCTCATAACGTTTTTCAATTTCTTCGCTCATGCCTAAAAAACTTAGAGAGACCGGCTCATCATTTGATCTGATCTTCTTTGTTCCCAATAGTCCCACCAAGAGGAGTTTAACCTGGCTCTCGTAGCTCAAATAACCGCCTACTTTCTCATATCCAAAGATACGCACTCTATCCCCGATGAGTTGGTCTAACATGAAATGCCTCACCGGCTCTGCTAAATTCTGAAGGGTTCTGTATATACGAAAGGCCTCATAGACCTCCTTTTCAAAAGTCGCATACCCCACATTGTGAAATTTTCTTTGCTTGTGAATATATTTCAGGGGGACCTCTAACATAAGGTTTGCGAGATCTTGGAATTCAACATGCCTAATACCCCGCAACCTGAAGATCCTTTCTGTCGCAAAAATCATCCTTCCAGCCCTGAGAATTCTTGATCTATCTATTTCCTCCCATTCCTTTGATTCCAAGTAATCAGCTAATGAAATACCCTCAGGAAGTCCTTCGGTTTGGTGCCTTTCAAGGGCGCAAAAAAGGGAACCCCTCTCCTCAAAAACCTTGTTCAACTCTCCTTCAAGGGTCATTTCACCATCAATTATCTTATGACACATGGCCCTTATCTGGAAAAACCGGACTGCTAAATCCTCAAGGATCAGATCTTCCCTGATTGCGGAAAGCATTATGAATGAAAATACAAGAAATGCGTCAAAGAGTTCCTTGTCATGGGGGTCGAGGATCGATTGTATGGCAGAAAGCGATATTTCTCCCCGTACAGTATGATGGAGCAAGGCGTGATGCCTAACCAAGAAAATAAGATACGATTTTTCATCTTCGTTAAGACCATACCGTTCAGCAATTTTTTCCCTTTCCACAAAAAGTGCGCCTGCCCCGGCCAGGTCTGCCGGGTTGATTTCTTCGCTGTACTTTTTTCTAAGAGCGGGCACTCTTCCGAGATCCTGAAATATGAATGATTTGGCGAGTGCGTCAACGAGGGCAGGGTTGCTTCTAAAGCCCTCAATAATTTCCCCAAGGTTTTCCAACTGTAGTTCACTGAGTCCCACGATGCCAGTGGCCATGGGCCCAAATTCCTTTTGAGCCAACCTGTGCAGGAAGTCTATGTCCTGGAAACCCTGCTTGTCATGCGTAATCAAGGCCTGGAATTTTCTTGTTGCAGCAAGAATGTAATTAGTGACAGGAGAAGTTAAGTAAATATGTCCGGAGATATCGAGGTCCTGAAGGGCCATGAATTCGGGGAGCAGAAAATTCAAGAGAGAGGGCGCGTTATAAAAAAGGAGGGCAAGATCAGCATATAGATGCTCAGGACGAAACATGACGCTCAGGAAATTTGATCTCAAGGTTTCTCTAAGTTCCTTGGTCTCCTGAAACCATCTCTTCTGCTTTGCAGGCAATTTCAATGTAGAATCGATTTCCTTAACGACCCTGAGATGGCTTTGGAAAAAGGTCTCAAGATCAGAAAACAATTTCTCCAGGCTCTTCAGCTCTTCCTGTGGTATTTCGGAAATTGGTCGGGTAAATATTATTTTTGACAGGGAGGCCACCCTTTCAATATCCCGGGATATGTCCTTATAGGCAATCTCCAATGCCTGTGTCTTTGATGAGATGCTTAGCTGAAAACCGGTCCCCATTATAAATGAGGATTTCTCTTGGCTCAACTGATCTCTAAACTGTGTGAGGATCGCCAGATCGAGGCGCTCAATATTGACGGACGATGCCTCCTGCTCAATTTTTTTCACCCGATCTTCGATTTCCCTTGTCTCCACATCAGCCAGCACCGGGTTAAAATTGACGATTTCCCCCTCTGCTACATTCACTGCAATCCAGAGAAGCACAAAGACATTTTGACTATCCATTCTCTCAAAGAGATGCCATGTCCCATAGAACTCCAATTCGAGAAATTTTCTGTAAAACACGGGAAGTTGCAAACGGTCGAACTTGAGATACATCTCTTCGAATTGTTCCATTTTATTAACAAGTTTTATAACGTTCTCTATCCTGGCCAATCTCCGTTCATCATAATCAGCCAAGGATTCTTTTTCCATCCCACCTTTTTGCCTGAGTTCAGCCCAGTTATCGAGGAACTCAAAATAATTCATCATCATGAGAATTTTTTGAACAATTTTGTTGTGTATCCCCCCTATGGAGGCTATTTTCTCATCCAAAAGCTGATCCCAGTCCAATTCCTGATTGACCACAACTCTTACTGTCGATTCATAAAGGTCAAAGAGTTGTGAGAGCTGTTCATGAGTAAGCTCAGAGCCACGGGCCGCCTCTGTTTCGGCCAAGGTCATCAATCGGCAATAACGGAGCAGGTTAAGGGCCTGCTGCGGGTCATAGGTTCGGGCCAGGTCAGAAACAGGTTTCAAGGCCTTTTCTGTCACCTTACCGGAGATGATCCGGCCTAAGGCAGTATGTCCCAAGGCGATAAGGATTATTTCCTTCAGTTCATTGTGGGTAAACCCAAAGAGAGCCAGGGCCTCCAAATTTTCAAACAGTCTGGTTTTTGAGCCTTCAACCTTGTCGGGGTTCAGGTAACCCCTTATTTTTTCAAGGCGATTAATCTTTGTTGTGAGTTTGATGACATCGTTAAGTGCACTGAATCTCCTGCTTTTGCTTTCCAAAGGCAATTTCAAGCGATCAATAAAAACCTGCGGCAGAATCTGATAACTCCCCCTTTTAAGTCTCCCCTGAACAATCGTAAGGGTCCGAATCAGATACTCGAACGAGTTCCTGTAGTCAGCGACAAGTTCAATGGGACAACCGCTCAGATTTGATCGAATGACGTCCTTTTTGACATCCGCTACAGTTGTCTTCACAGGTTTTTTCTGGCCCAAATAAATAATCATGTATTTTGGGGAATAGTCCCTACAGGAAAATCTTTTTTTCCACTCTTTTTTCACTGGATCAGGTACCACAGGCTTAAGAAATACCCGGTCAAAAAAAACTGATAAGAGCTTGGGCCAGGCCTTTTCCTGGTTAATAAAAAAAGGCCAATCTTCGAATTGCGTATTGATATATGGCAGGTCATTTATCTCCTCAAGGGTCATTTTTTCAAGAGATTTCCCCCCAAGTAAAGTGTCTACAATTTCCTGCTCTACATAAGAGCCACTCAAATATTTCTGCAAATCAAAGATGTTTGCTGTGACGGTGTGATCTTTGATCTTGTATCTTTTCTTAGTACCAAAGATATGACTGAACAACGCGAAGTTTTTTTCTTCCTGCTCTGTCTTGAAAACGAGTTCTGCGGTTCGATTGGTCTTGGCTGTAAAATGGTCTGCGATCAAAAAAACTTCGCCGTCTGTTTTTAGCAAATTGCGGACCTTCCAGAGGATGTTGGTGCAATACTGGTCGAGCCGCCTTTTTGAAAGCGTTTCTTGAGCAAGAGGGCTGAATTCCTCCATGAGGGCAATTTCGTATAGATCGCTCGGCAGTATGACGAGGTCCAGGCTCTGGTTCAGTCCAGACAATTTATCGAGAGAGTCCAAGACGATAATATTGTGCTCCATAAAGCGAAAAGAAAGCTCATTCAGGATTAAGTCGTCATGATGCGACAACACACCTATACGATGAGACTCTTTCAGATATTTTTTTCTGTGGAAACCGACGATCTTGCTAATCTCGTCTACTCTGGCTCTGATGTGGGTAAGGGAATCGGATATGAGATGAACGGGGATCAGGTAATACCTTTTCCCGAGGCTGGAAAACCTGATCAAAAGCCCCATCTTGCGATATATTTCATTGAGTTCCTTGTAAAATAGCCTTATCTCTTCAGGATTTTCGAGGCTGATGGCATGGAGTTGTCTTATCTCTTTCGGTTTGAGTCGATCATAGTCCTCAAAAAGGCCAACCCCATAGGCATTGCCACCAAATCTGCTCCGTAGTTGGGATGGGTGTTTGAAAGAGACATAGGTCCCTATAGGGACATATGCCGGATCGATCCCTAATGCATCAAAATCATCAGGGTTTATAAATTGAAAAGGGTCCTTTTGCCAAAGGGTCTCTTTGGGAAGGGATGTGGTATAAACCATGAAGCTTAGTCCTCCAATGGTAGATAGATTGATGCAGGGACCTTGTGCTGGTCGTTTTTAATACAAGACGCTAATAGCCTATCCAGTGCAAAGTTCATAATCATAATCTTAATCATACTCTTTTGCAGTCAGCTTGAGACCTGCCCGCAATGCTTCGCAACGCGAGGCAGGCGGGGATGTTTGATTATGAGTAAGATTATGATTATGAGTAAGAAAAAAATCTGAATGGCCAACGCTAAAGCCAATTCATAGAACCCTTTTTCATGCTCTTCGTATGCTTCCTGGTAAAATCTCTGTTTGGTTCCCCGCATCTGTTTCACTGAAGACGGGATCTCCGTTGCACTTTGACCGGCTTGTCCGGATTAGTAAGAAAACGGCCACAGTCTGAAACTTGACCTTATAATGCGCCATACCTCCGCAAGGCCCTTTGGTTGAAAAATGATAAACAGGACTATGGCCAGGCCATAGAAGAAATCCTGTAAAGGGGCAATATTTAGCTCTGCTCCGGTCGATATGCCAATGTTCATCAGGTATTCCGGAATATGGTTCAATACTTCATTCAGCGTAACAATAAACACCGCGCCGAAGGCAGAGCCGGGGATGCTTCCAAGGCCCCCAATTATGATCATCGCAATGTATTCGATGGACAACCATAAATTAAAGTGTTCTGGAGTAATGCTTGTCATGTGGCAGGCATAAAGAGCGCCTGCAAGACCAGCGTAAAAAGAACTAATGGCAAAGGAAAGCAGTTTGTATGGATAAATCGGAATTCCCATCCCCTCAGCGGCCCGGTCATTATCTCGGATGGCAACAAAAGCTCGACCTATCTTCGTGCGAGTCAGGTTAACGGCTATCCATGTCATCAAAATAAAACATATAAATATCACATAAAAAAAAGCGCGGTCACTCCCGAGATCCAGCCCAAACCGACTGGTGTTTGGAATCACAATTCCTTCTGCGCCCCCTGTAAGGCTCTCCCAATGTACTAAGACATATTCAATGATTAGCTGCCCTGCCAATGTGGCGATACAGAGGTATAGGTGTTTAAGACGGGCTGAAGGGAGGGCAAAGACCATTCCTACCGCTGCAGATACGACCCCCGCAATTGGCACTGTGAGGAAGAAAGGAAGCCCTCCCTTTACCAGCAAGATGGCTGCAGTATAGGCTCCAACGCCGAAAAAGGCCCCGTGACATAGTGAAATCTGGCCGGTATAGCCTATGAGAAGATTGAGCCCCGCAGCCGCAATGGCATAAATCCCGATGGAGTTGAGGATATGAAGGATGTAGGCGCTGCTGATAAATGGCACAACGCCGAAAAGGAGCAAAATGCCTATGCTGATCCAGAGCCTGCCAAAGTCTGTATTAAAGATCGCCAATTCATCCTGGTAGCTTGTTCTGAAATTGCCGCAGGGACGAAACTGGAATTTATGCATTTTCATGTCTCTTCAGAATTGATGATTGTTGATCGAAAAACCTGCAACCCGTAACCCGAAACCCAAATTATGCCCTTTTTGTTTCCACCAGACCAAAAAGACCGTACGGTTTTACCATAAGGATGAAGACAAGTACAATATAGGGCATGATTTCCTGTAAAGAGGAGGAGATGTACCCACCGGTAAAGGTCTCTAACAGGCCTATAGTAATACCGCCTAAAATGGCTCCTCGGATACTCCCCAGACCGCCTAAGATCACAACGGGGAGCATCTTTAGACCTATCGAGTTCAGTGTGTGAACACTGACCCCGTTGATAATGCCAAAGAGGACGCCACTTATGGCGCAAACCAGCGCAGCAATGGCCCATGAAAGGGCAAAACTCCTTTTTACATGAACTCCGAGAGAGAGGGCTGCGGGTTTGTTGTCAGCCACGGATCTCATATAAATCCCTTGTGAAGAATATTTATAGAAGAGCCCAAACAGGATAAGGGACACAGCTCCGATTATGAATGCAGCGACGTAAACGGCTGAAATCTGAATGCCCCCCCACTTCAAAGAAAGAGTTTCGGGCAAAAACTTAGGGTAACTGTAGATATCTCCTCCGAAAATGAAGGTCAACAACCCCCGAAACATGAGTGCTAACCCCAAGGTCAACATGATTGCATAGATAAGGGTTTTTTTGATCAAAGGGCGGAGGAAAAATTTCTCGAGTAAAAAACCGAGTGTGAAGCTTCCGGCTAACGTCAATGCAAATGCCAAAATAATGGGCAGACCGGCCCAGACAGAGAGGGCGAGAAAGATAAAGGCCCCCATTGCCATAAGTCCCCCATGGGCAAAGTTTAGAACATTGCTCGACTTGAAAATCATGGCAAATCCAAGCGCTGAAAGGGCGTAAAGAAAACCCAAAGAAATCCCATTTGCCAAAATCTGAAGAAAAAACTCCATATCAGGAAATACCCCTTTACACTGTCAATATCCTCACCGTTGTTTCTATGGCCCTTACAGTCCCGTCTCTGTGCGGCATTTCACACTTAATGGACAATTCAGTCTTTTCGGAATACATGGCATCAATGAGATCTTTGTACTGGCCAAACACAAATTTCCTTCTCACCTTGCCCGTTCTCGTCAATTCTCCGTCATCTGCATCTAAGAGTTTATAGAGTAGAATGATTTTTACTAATTTCATCGGATTGGGCAACTGATTATTTACTTCGGCCACTTCTCCCCGGATCAAACCCTCGACGGCCTGCTGCTGGGACAGATCTGTGTAGTTAGTGTAGGGGATTTTTCTGTTTTTTGCCCAGTTTCCAACGTTGCCGAAATCGATATTGACGAAGGCCGTGAGATAATTTTTCCCTTCTCCCCAGATAACAGCCTCTTTAATATACGGGCTGAATTTCAGCCTTGTTTCAATAAAATCAGGCGAAAAGGCATCACCCTCGCGGGTCTGCATAATATCTTGTTTTCGACCGGTGATATAGAGGCGCCCATCATCATCAAGATAGGCCGTATCCCCAGTGTAGAACCAGCCATCTTTCAATGCTCCGGCCGTAGCATCAGGGTCTTGATAGTATCCTACAAAATTCGATTTACTCCGGACCAAGACTTCCTGGTCTTCGGTGATTTTGATTTCAGTCCCTGGAAGCGGCTTTCCCACTGTTTCCGGATTAACCTCTTCATCAGGCTGAACCTGAAACATTCCACAGGTTTCTGTCATCCCGTAGCACTGTTTAAGATTCAGTCCGTTGGCCCTGAAAAATCGCATTACATCGGGGCTGATCGGATGTCCTCCTGTGTAGGCCACACGGAAGTTGAGGCAGCCGATACGATCCAAGAGAGGCCGCGACACGATCAGGGTACTTAGCCACCTCAGGGCTTTCAGACGCGCAGAGATCCTTTTTTTCTCTGATTCCAGATCAACAATCTCTCTTCCTATATCTTGGGACAGATTATAAAGACGACGTTTGATAAAACCTGAATTATTTATCTTGATCCTGATTATTGATGCGAGATCCTCCCAGAACCTGGAAGATGTGATGATAACGGTAGGCCCGATCTCTCTGAAGTCCTCTACTGCGGTTTCAAAGGTCTCGGGGAAATTAATGATCAAACCGCCGCAGAGAGTGATCCCTACGCCCCACATCTGGTCTATGATCCAGGCCGTAGGCGTCATGGAAATCCAGTTGTCTCCTATGCCTATGGGGGCGGTTTTGATCCATCTGGAGGCGATATCGGTAAAATTGCTGTGACTCAACATCGCCAATTTGGGCTCTCCGGTCGTGCCTGATGTCATCAGCATCAGCGCAATATCATCTGGATCTCCTTCCCACAATTCCTTATTAAAAAGTTCAAGTTGTTCGTTATCCAATTCCTCCCCCAGGTCAAGGAGCTGACTGAAACTGATCAGCCAGGGATTATCCCGATAGGTCCTCATTCCGGTCGGATCGGTGTAAATGACGCACTTTGTATGTGGAAGGTCTTCCCTGTATGCAAGAAGCTTGTCTACCTGCTTCTGGTCCTGGGCAAAGATGTATGCTGCTTCAACGCTGTTGAGCACTTTAACCAGTTCCTTGGCTGCGGATGAGGTAAAGAGGGGGAGTACAACTCCTCCCACAGATTGGGCCCCCAACTCTGCAAAAAGCCATTCCGGGTGATTTTCGAGGATTAGCCCTATATTTTCTCCTCTTTTGAGACCGAGAGCAAATAAACCCATCCCAACAAGTTTCGCGTAGCGAAAATAATCTCTCCAGTTATAAGTCTGCCATATCCCATATGCTTTTTCCCTGAGGGCGATCCTGTCAGACCCCAGCTTCTCCGCCTGTCTCAGCAAGATCTGGGGCAAGGTAAACTGCCCTAAGGACGATAAAGATTCCTCGTCAATCTGTTCAATTTTGTTATTGATGGCATTCAATTTTGTCGCCCACTTGATCCAATTATTCGACACTACGTTTGAAAGTTCATAATCTTAATCGTAATCATACTCTTTTACAGTCTATTTTAGGGATGTTCGATTATGATTACGATTAAGATTATGAGTAAGAAAATAATCTAATGGCCGATGTTAAAACCAACGCCCTCTATTTGACTTAGGAGGTGTCCCCGAGGTATGCCTTAATGACTTGAGGATGGTTTTGAACGAAATCTGGAGATCCTTCCGCAATTTTGACTCCGAAATCAAACACCGCTACTCTATCTGAGATGCTCATAACGATGGACAAGTTATGTTCAACTAATATTATGGTCTGGTTCCAGGCCTCATTTAATTCAACCAAAAACCGTACCATGTCCTCCTTTTCCTCTAATGTTATCCCCGCAAACGGCTCGTCGAGCATGAGAAGTTTCGGTTGCAATGCCAACGCACAGCCGAGTTCCACACGCTTTCTCGTCCCGTAAGGCAGGCCGCCCACGAGCTGTTTCCGGATTGATTGCATCTCTAAGAAGTCGATTAATTCCTCCAAAACCTCTCGGTGGCGAACCTCTTCGTTTCGTACGTTCTTTAAGAAAAGAGAGGCTTGTCCAACATTATATTTATAGTGAACATGTCGGGCTAACATCATATTTGACAGCACCGTCATGCCTGGGAAAAGCTCGATATTCTGATAGGTTCGGCCGATTCCGATTTTAGCAAGATGATTGGTTGAGAGGTGAGTTATATCTTTTCCGTTGAAAGAAATCCGGCCCTCTTGTGCTTTATAATAGCCGCTAATACAGTTCAACAGGCTTGTCTTCCCTGCGCCATTTGGACCGATTATGGAAATCAACTCTCCGTCATGGACAGAGAGGTCGATTTTGTTCAGCGCAGTAATGCCACCAAACTTCAGGGTGAGGTCCTTCACCTTCAGCTCGGCCTGGCTTTCTTCTGATCGGGTGGAGGTGAAGATGCTCGGCTCCCCGCGAAAGGCTTTCATTTTATGATCGTTAGCCATCTTGTAACCGTTCACAGGTTCAGGGTTCAACGTTCAGGGTTAAGGACAAAGAAGGCATTAAAAACCCGAAGTCCTCGTTTAAAATGCTCATTTTCCCAAGTAATTGCCAATTTAGCTCCAAAGTTTGGATTAGGCCTGACGAAGCTGACACTTTTCTCGTAAATACGTATCCCAAGTGAAGTCCGGGGGCGAGAATGGAACCTTGAACCCCTGAACCTTTGAACCTATGAACGGTTACCGAATAGTTTGCAAAATTTAGTTCAGCCACTAATTTCTTGTCAAGAAGTTATTCCAAATAAATTTCATGCCGATCTAAAAAACCCTCTTACATCGGTTCAGGGATAGCGAATTGCGAAAAAAGCATAGAAAAAGTCTTGACACTGTTTGCAGGCAATGGTATTCGCTTTATGAATGAATAATCATTCACTGGCGGTTGATAAACTATGAGCAAAAGAAAAAATAACGAAAAATATTATCGAATTATAGAGGCGGCTACCAAGGTTTTTGCAAAAAACGGCTTCTACCAATCCAAGATATCGGAAATTGCCAAAGAGGCTAAGGTTGCGGATGGTACCATTTATATCTATTTTGAAAATAAAGATGATATCCTGATCTCTCTTTTTGAGGAACAGATGAAGGCCGTAATTGATAATATGGAAGTCCAGATCTCTGGAATAGATGATCCTGCAAAAAAGCTTGAGCGATTTGCATCAACCCATCTTGGGCTTATTGAAAAGAACCAAGACATGGCAGAGATTATTCAGGTGGAGCTGCGGCAGAGTAACAAGTTTATGAAGGAATATAAGAATGAAAAATTCATTCAGTATTTGAACATAATTGAGGATATCATAAGCGAGGGCCAAAAAAGGGGTATTTTCAAGGAAGATGTGATCCCCAAAGTGGCCAAAAGGGCATTTTTTGGGGCCTTGGATGAGGTGTCCAGATTTTGGGTATTGTCAACTCGAAGGCAATATGATATCAGAACGGTCGCAAAGCAAATCAGCGAATATTTTTTGAATGGTATTAGGGCCTAAAAGAATAAAGGCGACCATAATTTGTTAACCCAAACTTGGTTGTAGGGAAGGAGAATAAAGTGAATATTATAGTTTGTCTGAAACAGGTGCCGGACACGGAAAGCCAGATTAAGATCGGTTCGGATGGCAAATCAATTGTGACCGATGATATCAAATGGATCATGAATCCATATGATGAGTTTGGCGTTGAGGAGGCCTTGCGCCTTAAAGAAAAACATGGGGGCGAGGTTACTGTAGTGGGTCTTGGCCCAAAAAGGGTGACAGAATCATTACGTACTGCCCTGGCCATGGGTGCGGACAAGGGGATCCTGATCAGCGATGAGGCCTTGGATGGGAGTGATTCTCTTGCCAATGCAAAGGCAATAGCTGAGGCTGTTAAGGACCTCGATTATGACCTGATCTTTACCGGCCAGCGCGGCATGGATGATGACCTCGGCCTGGTTGGGGCTACCATTGCGGAACTGTTGGGTATTCCACAGCTTTCACTGATTAATAAGGTAGAAGTGGCAGAGGATGGGAAATCCGTCAAAGTCGACAGGCCTATTGAGGGAGAGACTCTTATAATAGAATCGACTCTCCCTGCCCTAATTACCGCGCAGAAAGGTCTGAATGAACCGCGATATGCCTCGTTGCCAGGGATTATGAAGGCCAAGAAAAAGCCTCTTGAGGAAAAAACCCTTGCTGATCTGGGTTTGGATAGTGCGGAATTTGGAGAAGGGGCAAGAAAGCTGAAAATATTGGAATTGACGTCGCCTCCTGACAGAGCGGCAGGCAAGATTGTTGAAGGAGAGACACCGCAGGAAAAGGCCGCTGAATTGGCTAAGTTGCTCCACGATGAGGCAAAAGTTCTATAATGATGAAATGAGGGATTGAGGAATTGCGGGATTAGAAATAATAATCACGTCTTACAGTTAAACAATCCCTGAGATATATTTGAAATGACTCATAACAATTAAGGAGATAAAAAATGGCACAGGGAGTTTGGACAATTGCTGAGCAAAGGGATGGGGAGATCCGGAAGATAACTTACGAAATTGTCAGTGAGGGGAGGCGTCTGGCTGATGCCCTGGGTCAGGAGGTGACTGTGATATTGCTCGGTTCCAATATCAAGGAGAAGGCCGCCGAACTTGGCCAGTACGGCGCTGACAAGGTCTTGGTTGCTGACGACTCCAGACTGGAACCCTATACCACAGACGCTTATGTGTCTGTGATTTCTGAACTGGTCAAGGCCAATGACCCACAAATATTGATCTTGGGTGGGTCTGTTCAGGGGAAGGACTTAGCTGCCAGATTAGCGGCCAGGTTAGATGTTGGAATGGCCCAAGATTGCACTGTCTTTGCCATAGAGGACGGAAATCTTGTGGCGACCAGGCCTATTTATGCGGGCAAGGCCTACGCAAAAGTTACCTTTGAAAACAGCCTGCCACAAATGGCCGCAGCCAGGCCGAAAGTGATGAGCATTAACGAACCTGATGTGTCCAGATCAGCAGAGGTTATTGATGCCTCTTTTACTCTTGACGATGGCGATCTCAAGACAAAGGTCGTTGATGTGGCCAAGGATGAGAGTGGCAAGGTTGATCTGACTGAAGCGGACAAAATTGTTTCAGGCGGGCGCGGCATGAAAGACCCGGAAAATTACAAGATCTTAGAAGAGTTGGCCGATCTGATAGGGGCCAGCGTGGGAGCATCCCGTGCGGCAGTGGACGCGGGCTGGAGACCCCATTCAGACCAGGTAGGGCAGACAGGAAAGGTGGTTTCACCGAACCTCTATGTGGCCTGCGGCATATCAGGGGCAATTCAGCATTTAGCCGGCATGAGCACGTCAAAAGTAATCGTTGCAATCAACAAGGATGAGGATGCCCCCATATTCCAAAAGGCCGATTACGGTGTGGTGGCCGACCTCTTTGACGTTGTTCCTGCCTTAACTGAAGAGATCAAGAAATACCTGTGAGATAAGGATTGGGGAATTTAAGGATTTTGGAATTGAGGAATTGGGCGTTTTGCAAAGGTCTCATTTGATTGACAAGAGGAAAAACATAAATAAATTAATGGGCCGGGTAACTTTACAGGCGGTGTAGCTCAGGTGGTCAGAGCATGCGGCTCATATCCGCAGGGTCACTGGTTCAAATCCAGTCACCGCCACCAAGAAAAGCATGCTTCGGCATTGACATTGGCCTGTCAGGCCTTATTTTTTCTGCACGGATCCGATGATGAGTCTCGTTTTATCGCAACCGCTTTCGCTTAGGCGGCTAATTACAGCGAAGCGAATGACGATAAAGGACTATTAATGACATTTCAATTTTGCAGAAACAAAAATTGGAATACTATAGATGGCCCCTTTCAAACAAGATGAGCTCATAATTCTAAGCGATGCCCTCGATATTGCCGAGGATGCCACCGGGAATTTCTTTAAGTTTTCAAGTGGGCAATGGAAGAAATATGGCTATGACGTGAAGACGCTCTCATCTTTGAGTGGAGGGGAGATAAGCAACTTTGCCCTCGCTGTCTTAGCCAAGGGGATGAGGGTGTTAAATGATTTTGAGTCAAAAACAAAAGGTCGCGATTTTTATTTTATCTGCTTGCAGGATCACCTTATTTTAAGAGCGCTCAATAGAGACGGAAATTTGGCTCTCTTGCCCCTTCTTGTATATATTTTCACCCATGAGCTGGTTCATATCGTCAGATTCTGCAATTTTTTTCAGAGATTTGATGTTCCGGACAAGGAAAGGGTTGAGGAAGAAGAGGTCGTTCATTCAACCACTTATGAAATATTAAAAGATTTTTCTCTTTCCAACCTGGACTATGTCCTTGACTCATATCAGGGACACAGGATATGCCAGGTTGGTGTTTGACAGTGATACGTAGGAGGGAAAGCAGGAATGCCGATTTATGAATATGAATGTGATGAATGCGGGCACCATTTAGAGGCCTTGCAGAAATTTTCAGACCCACCGATCGCAGAGTGCGAGGAGTGCCATTCTAATAAGCTGAAAAAGCTCATTTCACATAGCACCTTTCACCTGAAAGGGACAGGCTGGTACGTAACCGATTATGCCTCCAAGTCCGGCTCCACCCATAAGGAGGGCAAGGAAAAGGGCGCCAGCGGGAATACAGAAAAGGCGAACCCTGATAAAAAGGGAAAGAGTGCGACGGAGAGTTCGAGCAAGAAAGATACGCCGGCTCCTTCCAAGAATAAAGAATAGTTAATACGGGCCATAAGGGCTGACGATGCATACAAGGGATGCTGGCAGGGTTCATAATAAGTTAATTAATCGACTTGAGAGGCAGGAGAAGCAGAGGGCCTTTCAAGAGGGGAGGTTTTTCAGGTTTAAGCTTCCTGAAATACATAATAAGCTTCGTCAGGTTCTGCTGCAGGAAAAGATTATTGAAACGGACAATGCTGCTGCTATTACCGATTCCATCCTCAAGGGCCTAAAAAAGGCCTTACACAGCTCGGAATTTGATTTCGAGTACTTTGTCTCACCCATTCGCAACCTTGTTCCCCGTCCAAATCCCTATTCTCTATATATGACACAATACCTTATGGAAGTCCTTATCAATGATCCGCATGTAATAGAGATTTATGGGACCGATGAAGAGGTATACCATGTCATAAACCGGGTCATAAGCCAGAGCCATATCCAGTTCGACAAGGTCGAAGAGGAAATCGTGGCCCAATTAGCACAAAAAAAATCCATGTTACCCGGTTCGGCAGAGTATCAAATTGCCATGGATCAACTCCTCCGCGAAAGGGTGGGGGACCCGCAGAAATAGGTGTTGCTACATAATTTCAGACTCCACCTCACGCCCTAACAGATACCTCTTGACATTAAGCCCGCTTCCAAAACCGCCGAGTCCCCCGGCAGCAACAACTCTGTGTCATGGAAAAATCAGGGGCAGGGGATTCTTGCCCATGACCTGACCCACCGCCCTCGCACCTCCGGGCTTCCCAACCATTGACGCCACCTCCCCATAAGTCCTTGTTTCTCCAAAAGGTATTGTGGCGATCGCCTTCAATACCGACCATTGAAATGGGGTGCGTGAGAAATCTAAAGGTAGAGGTTTTTTTGTTGGGTTGTTTGATAAAACCGCCTCAATCGCTTCTACGAGCGGTTGATTCATACGATGGTCCTCTATAAGATTTGCGTTTGGGAATCGCCTTCTGAAGAAGATAGTGGAGTCGCCCCGCCCGTTCAAATCCAGTCCGACCCGAATCGCCCCTTTCCTTGTGGAAGCTAAATGTATGGTCAGACGATCAATTTTTATTTTCCAGCAGTAGATTTCCGGTAATCTCTTCCCTGCCATGTCTCTCTCCTTTCAAGGGTTGTCTGGATGAGTTTGAGGTTTAACTGCTTTTCCTTGGCCCACAAGGGAGCCACAAGCTCGGACTGAATAGGGTCACCGGTCAATCTTTGAATCACCATGTCCGGAGGTAGTAGCTCTAAGAAATCCACTACAAGGTTTGCGTATTCTTTTCTGTTCAGGCATCGGAATCCTTCTCTATGGTAAAGCTCGGAAAGCGGGGTATCTTTGACCACATAAAGAAGGTGTATCTTTACGCCCCGGATGGGGAGGTTTGAGAGAAATCGGGCGGTTTGCAGCATCATTTCACGGTCTTCACCAGGAAGCCCCAGGATGATGTGGGCGCATATATTTATTGGGTATTCATCGGCCATCAGGACGCTCTGTTCAAAACAGGATACGTCATGTCCACGGTTTATCAGTTTAAGCGTTTTGTCGTGTGAAGATTGGAGGCCGTATTCAAGCCAGACAAGATGATCGGCCTGATAAGAGCTTAGAAGCGTCAGAATTTCCCTGTCCACGCAGTCCGGTCGTGTGGCCACCGAAAGACCCAACATATCCTTTTGAGCTAACGCCTCGTCGTAGAGGCCTTTCAAATGGGAAACAGGGGCGTAGGTGTTGGTGAAGGATTGAAAGTAGGCAATAAACTTCTTGGCCTTGTAGCGCTTTTGGATAAAACCCTTGGCCTCAGCGATTTGCCGTGTAATGGAAAGGCCGTGATTAATTAAGGCGCCGGTGCCTGATCCCCGGCGATCACAAAAAATACACCCACTGCGGGATATGGTTCCATCACGGTTGGGGCAGCCGAGCCCGGCATCCAGGGATATTTTCTGAACACGTTCACCGAAGATCTCTTTTAAGTAAGTATTGAAGTCGCGATATCTTTTCATAGGGATTTTAGGGATTCGTAATTCCTCAATTCATCCGAGTTTACCCAAGATCTCCCGTGCGATTATTATTTTTTCCACCTCCTTGGTCCCTTCGTAAATTTCCAGTACCTTGGCCGCCCGATAGAACCTTTCGATATCATTATCATTGAAGTAACCATAACCACCGTGGATCTGCAAGGCCTCATCAACCACTTCAACGGCCACGTGGCAGGCGTACAGCTTGGCCATTGCGGTCAGTTTTGTATCCGGTTTACCCTGGTCCAGTACCCATGCCGACTTGTACACCATGTTGCGGGCGCTTTCGATTTTAGTCGCCATTTCCGCAAGTTTGAACTGAGTGGCCTGAAAGGATCCAATAGGTCGGCCAAATTGTCTTCTCTGCTTGGCCTGTTTGATGGCCATATCCATGGCACCCTGGGCCAGGCCCAATCCATGAGCGGCCACGTATGCCCGTGAGCGGTCGAAAAAGTGCATCAACTGGATAAAGCCGTTCCCCTCCTTCCCCACCAGATTCTCCCGGGGCACCCGAACATCATTGAAATAGACCATGGCGGTGTCCGAACACCTGATCCCCATTTTTCCTTCCATCTTGTCGGCATCATAACCCTTCCTGTCTGTTTCTACTATTATGATGCTGTGACGGGAGGTCCTGGATTCTTCTTCGGGATTCGTCAGGCAGTATACTAACAGGAATGTCCCTACAGTCCCGTTGCCAATCATCACTTTATTCCCATTGATTACATAATCGTTACCATCTTTGACAGCCGTTGTGCTGACCGAGGCCGTGTCACTCCCTGCATCGGGTTCGGTGATGGCAAAACCCATGATACCCTCAGCATCAAAGATTGGAGGCAGATACTGTTTTTTCTGTTCTTCGGAGCCATATAGAAGAAGCTCTTCGGCACCGAACGTGACGGAACAGAGTTGCTGGCCGATCCCTGGGTCTATACTCCAGAATTCCTCCAAGACCAGGGCATGTTCCAGAAAACCAAACCCAGGCCCCCCGTATTTCTCGGGAATAAAAAGGCCTATGAATCCTAAGCCCCTTGCTTTTTTCAAGATCTCCAAGGGAAAGGTCTCGTTCAGGTCATAATCTCGCGCAACGTCTGTAAATTCTCCGGTTGCAAAATCTCTTGCTGCCTTCTTAATATCTATTTGCTCATTGGTCAGATCAAAATTCACTGTAACAAACCCCTTACCCGGATAAACCGGTCTCAGTGAAACGGTGATCCCGCATTTATGAAACCAGAAGCGGGGAACAGAAAAGGTCTCACGCAAAGGCGCAAAGACGCAAAGAAAACCTACAGTTTATTAGCAACTTTAGAATAATTGGATCAAGTGGCCGAAGTTAGCTCTATATTTCTAATTATGGGATGCGAAACTTGAGGTCTTTGATTTCCATGCCATAGAGGATGCCTCAATTCGAAGCGGCAGGGAAATGGATAGAAAAGGAGCTCTCTCCTGAGCCGTAGCAGTCCTCTACATTGGCGCAAAAAGCGCAGTCACTGATCCTCCCGGGACACAAATCTGTTTCTTTCGGTATAAACCTGCACCTTGAAGATTTCATCTCTATCTTAAAATTGTACCGCTCGGAAAAGATCTTCATCCGTAACAGGTCCGCCCCTTTTCCCCCGGCATTGAAATCAAAGGCCCTCTTGGATGAATAGGCCATGGTATCCTGTGTGGCAAAGAAGCCTTCAAATATCCGTCTTTGCGCATCTTCTATGATGCCTACCCCATAGTCATGCACCACCAGTTCAATGCCCGCATCCTTTTCTCTTAAGATGATCTCAATCTTACCTTCATCGGGAGTATTTTCTATGGCGTTTTTTACTAAACCGTCGATAATCTTTTGCAGTGGATCCTGGGGGATACAAATGGGTGGTACCGTTTCCAGATCGCTTATGATATCAACCTGGCGATGGAAACACAGTGGCTTGATGGCTGCAATCCTCTCCTTGACGTATTCATTCAGGATAATCCTTTTTGGCTCAATTTCCTTGGGGCCAAAAAGTTTATCAACCCGTTTTCTTATGGTTTCAACGAGTCGCCCTTCTCCAACCTCCTCAGCGATCAGGGTTTCCAGCTCATCAGCACACTCTTCAAGCATCTGAGACAAAAGATGATGAGACTTGTAGTGCCTCTCCCGCATGATGTCTTCTACCTGGTTCTGGATTTCTACAATGCGGTCCAGGTTCCTCTTACCCCTCGACAGGGTGATTTTCCAGCTTTCTTCGGTAAGTAACTCTAATTTCTTTTCTAATATTTTAAGGGAGCCGGAGAGAACGGAGACAGGGGTCTTTAATTCATGAGACAGGTGGTTAATCACCTTGTCCTTTGCGCGGTTCATACTCGAGACCTCTATGTAGGCCCTCTTCAACTCCTCAGAAAACCGGGCGTTTTCTATTGAAAGGGCGACGGTTCCCGCTACCATGCTCAACAATTCCACATTAGCCTGATCAAAGCGCCCCTCCTTTTTGTTGATAGCGCATAAGGTACCGATGATTCGATCGCTACTTCTCAAAGGCACAAGGAGGAGGTTTTTAGTATGGTATCCGAGCTTCTTATCTCTCTCTCGATGAAGCTCGGGATCAGCAGAAGTGTCCGATATTATTAAGGGTTTCCCGGTCTTGATGACCTGGCCCGCTACAAGCTCATCAAGAGGGAAACGAATTTCCTTTACCCTTTTTTGAGTCGCGCTGTCATCATAGGACGCTCCCACAAAAAAGAGTTCTTCCTTCTCTTCATCTAACAGCATGACGATAGCGCCCTCTGATCCCATGAGTCGTTTTACCTCGCTGCTGACATAATCCTGAAGTTCCTCCAAGTCAGGGTATTCAGGGAGGGCCGTGCTGATCCTGAGGAGCGCCTCATTATTCGCGTAGGCCCTTATTATTTCTTCCGAGAACCTGGCGTTTTCTATGGAGAGGGCAATGGTCCCGGCTATCATGCTCAATAGCTCAAGATCCGTCTCATCAAAAGCACCTTCCTTTTTGTTGCGGGCGCATAAAGCCCCGATAATTCTATCACCACTCCTTAGGGGCACTTCAAGCATGTTTTTAGTGTGGTATCCGAGTCTCTTATCTACCCCGGGATAAAAATGGGGATCTTTGGAAGTGTCGTGTACAATAATCGGCTTACCGGTCTTGATGACATTGCCGGCCACGCTTTTATTTGCAGGAAAGCGGATTTCCTTTATCCTCTCCTGAGTGGTGCTGTCGTCATATGCCGCGCCCATGTAGAAGAGCTCTTTTCTCTCTTCATCTAAGAGTATGACAAGGGCGCCCTCTGTGTTTAAAAGCTGTTTAATTTCCCTGCTGACGTAATCTAAGAGGTCTTCCATGTCCGGGTATTCAGGGAGGGCAGTGCTGATCCGCAGTATTGCCTCGTTGTTGCGAGCGACCCTCTTCTCCCGGGTAACGTCCCTTAGGAGAACGAGTTCCCCTGCCGGTTCGTCTTTGTCTTCTGAATAGACTCCGGCTCTCATAACCACATCCAGTACCCGCCCATCTTTAGTCAGTCTCCTGGTTTCATGGCGGAGTATAACCTTTTTTTCAAAGAGTTCTTTTATCATATCACCGGTTTCCTGTTCCAAACCTGGTGGCGTATAGGGAATGGTCTTTCCTTCTAATTCTTCAAGGGTCCAACCGAAGGTCTCGGTGAATGATGGATTCAGATAGTAGACTCTGCCATCCAGGGTGAATACGACTATCGGGTATGGGACAAAGTCAAGGAGGATTCTCAGGCGCTTTTCAGATTTGCGCAATGCCTGTCCCACTGTTTTTTGTGCGGTGATATCCTGAAGGGTTTCTATGGCGCCTGTGATGTTCCCCCTGTCGTCCTTTAAGGGTGACGCGGTAAAGAAAAGCCATTTGCTCCCTTTCCTCAGGTCGCCAAAAAGTCGTTCAGCCTCATAGCCTCCCTCTGTAACAGCGGATTTATGGTAATTACCCTGATAATGCTTCGCAATTTCTTCTTCGGGGGCGTTGTCCACAATAAGGTCAGCCATTGTAGGCCTTTTTGTAGGATAGAAAGCTAACCACTGTTTTCGGGTCCCGATGATTTCATCGGCTAAGATACCTGTCAGATTCTCATAGGCCTTGTTGACATGGGTAACTATATGGTTGTTGTCAATGACAAAAGTCGGGATCGAGGTTTCCTGGAGGATTTGGGAAAGCCTCTCTTTGCTCTCCCTGAACGATGATTCTACCCTTTTCCGTTCGGCAAGTTCCTTTTCTAAGATCTTAACCCTCTGCTTAAGCTGTTCGGATGTTGGCCTTTCAACCATCAGGGAATATTCCTCCATTTGCTTTGATAATGAGAAAGCTTATAAGATTTAATGCCTTTAATACAGCCCCTTAACGGCTTTTTCAAGCCTTGTTTTGACTTCCTTTCCCGGTAGGCGGTTATTGTCCTGACAGTGGCCTCCTCATCGTCGCCCATGAGCCGGCTGTAACCTTTTACGTCAGCACTCAAAATCGCAGCGAGTTTGCATCGGAGATCCATATGCCGTTCCGTTAACAGTTAACAAAAAACCCATTTATTTGATTTTGACATAAATACAGTTTAAAATCAATCAACGTCTTATGCGCCTCTGGATATTTGACGTAAGCCATAATTTTTAGGGAAAAACTAAAAAAAGTTCAACAAAACCGCAGAAGTAAAAATTCATTCTCACCTTGAGCCTTGCTCAAATCAGGCCCCACAAAGCCCTTGACGCCTCCTTCTTGCGACGGCGTTTTAGGTTGACATACCCCCTCTCATTCACCTTCCACAAGACGCAAGGAAAGCAAAATCTGAAGGCTTATTTAGTCAATAATATCAATATGTTATGAGACCCAGCCCCTTGACAGGCAGCCTTTTGTACTGTATGGTGGCGCCATGGATACTATTAAAAACGCATCAGAAGCTATATTCAAGCGGCTTGTCTGGCACACCGCCAAAAGAGATCAGGCCGGGATCGCTGAGAAACTCGCAAATGAACAGGAAGTTCATGAAATATACGGGCTTGGTGATGCCGGATTATTCGATGAATTTTTCTGTTTCCTGCGCGAACTCGGAATCATGAAAGTTCTTGAACAGCTTGCCCCGCGACGCCATCGCAAGCGGCATAGCCCAGTTCCTTTTTCCGCGGTTATGCTCATCTATTTGATGCGCATTGTAGCAGGATTGAAGTTTTTTCTGCATACTGGTCCGGTTTTTTTGCAATCTCAATCCCTTATGCGTCTCGTAGGGTTTAATGGCCATCAGGTCAAACAGGGTGTTAATCGGCGGAGCCTTGATAAATCGAAAACGGACTGGGAGGACAAAAACAACACCGCGATAAGAGGGCCGGTTTGTCCGGAATTTATAGCATCGTTTATTGTCGCCATTGCCAAGAATACCCTGGACCGGGTTTTCAATAAAATCATTTCAATATTAGCGGCCAACTCATTTTTTCCTCGTAAAATCAAAGTATTGCTTGATGCCTCCGACCTTGAATCCACCGAGCAATGCGAGGGCCGGGGCAAGGTGACCAAGGAAAAAGCCCCTGAACTCAGGCGACGCAGGGGAAGAATCAAAAAAATCAGGGTCACGGTATTTGGTTTCAAGATATG
>JAUWPC010000288.1 GCA_030611815.1 Desulfobacteraceae bacterium | reverse complement strand
CCAGGCCTTCCAAGGTCCTGTCATTGAGGTTGATATGGCTTAATTCAATGTCAGGGTCTTTCAATGATTCCATATCAACGCAGAAACCGTGATTCTGTGAGGTGATTTCCACCTTACCGGTCCTCAGATCTTTCACTGGCTGGTTTCCTCCCCGGTGGCCGAACTTGAGTTTAAAGCTCTTGCCTCCGAGCGCCAGTCCAAGTAACTGGTGACCTAAGCATATTCCGAAGATTGGTCTCCGTCCGATCTGGTCATGGATGGCCTCCACTGCGTAGGGAACCGCGGCAGGATCTCCCGGGCCGTTGCTCAGGAAAAGACCGTCAGGATCGAGCCTGTTAATGGACTCGCTCTTCGTTCCAGCAGGCATAACAAGGACTGTGCAGCCTCTCTCTTCCAAGGACCTGAGAATATTGTATTTCACGCCATAGTCGATGGCTACCACACGAAAACGCCCGGGCTTTTCCGGCCACTCAAAGTGACTAAGGCCCCCTTCAAGCCTGACAGGCCTGCCATTTTGCCACAAAACAGGCTCATCGCAAGTCACTTCCTTCACTAAATCCCTGCCCACCATATCAGGGGCATGCCTCGCCTTTTCCACCAGGGAGTCGGGATCAAGGTCCTTTGTTGACAAGGCAGCCTTCATCGCCCCCTGGACCCTTATATGTCTCGTGAGGGCCCTGGTATCGACCCCTTCCACACCTGGCATGCCATTGGCCTTCAAATAATCGGCCAAGCTTCTCTGGGACCTGTAATTACTGGGATACTCCTGGTACTCCTTCACTAAGAGCGCTTTGACCTGAATCCTGTCCGATTCAACGTCTTCTTCGTTAACCCCATAGCTGCCGATCAGGGGATAGGTCATGGTCACCATCTGGCCGCAGTAGGAGGGATCGGTCAATATCTCCTGATAACCCGACATACTGGTATTGAAGACCATCTCACCCACTGTTTCACCATGGCCCGTAAAGGACCTGCCATGGAATATGGTCCCATCTTCTAATGCTAAGAGCGCTTTCATTGTCTCAAGGCGTTGTTTGTTATTCGTTAGTGGTTATCCGTAACCCGTAACCCGCAATCCCGCTTTCAGCGGGACAACCCGCGACCAAAAAGGATAGAAGCCAGGAGCAAGGAGACAGAATGAAGAATAAGGCTCGTCAATTCCTTCAATCATCAATCATCAATCAACAATCAACAATCAACAATCCCTTCACCATTTCATACGCACCTTAACTCCTCGTGCATGCAGGGTCTCCTTTATCTCCCTGATGGAGCAGGTCTCATAATGAATAATGGAGGCAACAAGGGCAGCATCGGCCCTGCCTGTTGTGAGTACCTCGTGGATATGGTCGATACTCCCGGCGCCCCCGGAGGCGATGACGGGGATATTCACGTTTTCCGAAATAAGCGATGTTAATGTCAATTCATAACCGTCCTGGGTGCCATCAGCATCAATAGAGTTAAGACAGATCTCCCCTGCCCCTAACCCCTCTGCCACCTTAGCCCACTTTAAGGCGTCAATGCCGGTATAGGTCCTCCCCCCATTAATGACCATTTCATAACCGGTTGGGATCGTAACAGAGGGTTTCACCCTCTTGACATCCATACCAAGGACAATGCACTGGCTTCCGAAGGCCTCCGCTCCACTGGAGATAATATCAGGGTCTTTAATAGCAGCGGAGTTTACGCTGACCTTTTCCGCGCCAGCCAAAAGAACGCTTCGCATGTCATCCAAGGTCCTTATCCCCCCACCCACGGAAAAGGGTATAAATATCTCCCCGGCCACCCGGCTGACCACATCTATCATGATATCACGTCGCTCGTTTGAGGCGGTTATGTCGTAAAAGACTATTTCGTCCGCTCCCTCCTCATAATAGAACCTTCCCATCTCAACCGGGTCGCCTATATCCACATTTTGTTTAAACTTTATACCCTTGGTTGTCCTTCCTTCCTTCACGTCAAGGCAAGGTATGATCCGTTTACTCAGCATGTTTGACCATCCCAATCGCAGAAGTTCTTTAAAATCTTCAGGCCGGGGGCCCCGCTCTTTTCCAGATGAAACTGCATGGCAATAAGATTTCTGTTGCCAATTACGGACGGGAACCGGATACCATAATCAGTTGTGCCGATGACATCGGAATCAGAGGCGGGCATTAGATAGTAGGAATGTACGAAGTAGAATTCATCTTCCGGCTTAATCCCGCTCAACACCGGATGTCTTTTTATTAGCCGCAGGCCGTTCCAACCCATATGGGGTATCTTGAGCCGTTCTTTATCACCAGACATGAGCGGGACCGGAAATGCCTTCGCCTCTCCCGGGATTAACCCCAAGCAATGCACATGGTCCTCTTCGCTCCTGTCTAAAATGATCTGAGCTCCAATACAAATTCCCAAAAACGGCTTTCCATTCTCAAAGACCTGCTTCAAAACCCCATCCAGATCGAGATGTCTCAGATCGGCCATCGCCTTTCCGGCAGCCCCTACCCCCGGGAAAATCACCCTGTCAGAGGCCAAGATCTCTTCCCTGTCCAAAGTTATCCGGCAGTCAAACCCCAGCTTCTTGAGGGCACGCTCCACACTCCTCAGGTTTCCTGCCTTATAGTCAATTATAGCAATCATCAATCAATCCAAAGGTCCCATCCGCAGATTACTGAAACAACCGGGAGCAAATCAGTAGCACTAAAAAGCGAAAAGGCAAAATCGCGCCCTTTCGCTATTTACTTCAGCCTTCAACAATGAACTACCCCGCCGCAAGCAGCGGGGAATTAAACCCTGCAGATTTCGCATTTAGGGGGTTATGATATATGACCCCCTTGCCCCTCAATTGATAGTAATCCGTGTAATCTGCGAAATCTGCGGATTAAAACATATAAATCTGGTGGCTATCAGGATTTTTCCCAAAACAGGTGATGTCATCCACCTTATCAAGCTCAGGCCCCCTGCAAATAGCATAGAGTGTCCTCTCCACCCCGATTCCACCCCCATAGGTCTCAGGAAATGCAGGCTTACCTTGAGTATCCTTTTTGGCAGTCATCATCAGAAAAGGGCCGTAGCCTCCCAACTCATCTATATTATTGATGTTGCCCTCAAAAATAACCGGTCTTGCAGGGATAATTCCGTTATCTAACAGCCTCTCAACAATCGCCTCATAAAGCCATTCACGCACAGCCCCCGACAGGATCTCGACTGCAGGCGTCTGCTTTCCGGTATCTCTGATAATACTCTTGGCGCAGATGTCATAGTTGTAAATCATGTCCGAAGAGACCTCTGACAAGGAGACCTTCCCTTCTGGTCTCAAATAAGGGTAGACCAGATCATAGTTCTCCCTCAAGAGTCCTGTAATCCAGAAAAACTGCTCCTTGATTCCTTCTCCAATTTTCACCTCATACCCACGGCCATGCTTCTTTTTGGCCTCATCACACCTGAAACGGGGAAACGGTTGCGTGGGCACCTCTATGATAACCCCCAGCGACTTCAATTCATCCTCATTTTTCTCCTTCATCAGGGCCATGGCATGGATAATCATCCGTTCAAAGAGATCCATCCCTTTTTCCATATCCTCAAGAAGGATCTCTTTGACCCTGTCAGGTTTTTTTAGATAGGTCTCCAAATCTATCCCGCGGTTTCTGCGAACCTCCAGGTCCATCTGACTGAAGTCAATCAAGTATTTCCCCCGCTGAACCCGATCCGGACTTTCGATTTCTAACCTTATGTTGGGCGAATCCACAAAAACCCCTTTGATCTTAGGGTTCAGGCATGCCAAAAACTTGGAATAGATCATGCTGTGTGTCATCACATATCGCTGTCCCTTGTAATGGATGTTAGGAGTATATTCAACATCGTGTGCCAACGGGTCTGTTACGGGGCTCATCTGTACCCGCTCTAAGTTGAAAAGCCCCTCATCAGCTAAAAATTGGTGCATGGCAGTAACAAAAGTGGTGCGCAGGGCCATGGCAGCGTACAAGACATCCCCTGTCCATTTCCTATAATAATACTTATCCAAGTATTCCTCAAAACTCGATCCGGCCTCTTTCAGTGCCGACTGAAAACCGAAGAGGCTCTGGCCGATGGCAGTCATTGTCTCGTCCTTCATGGTTTTAAAATCTCCCTTCCTTCTCCTATAATCTTGGCAAATATCTATCAAGCTCGTATTGGCTTACGTGTGTTCTGTAATCATCCCACTCGATCTTTTTGTTTTCAATGAATTTATTAAAGATATGATCTCCTAAAACTTTTCTCACCAACTCGCTTTTCTCCGCTTCTAAGATGGCCGCATAGAGGTTCCCGGGGAGGTCCTTGATCCCGTGCGCCTTTCGTTCGGCCGGATTCATCTCGAAAATATCTTCTTCAATCGGCTCGGGCAGTTCATATTTCTTTTCAATCCCTTCGAGGCCAGCCCCTAACATCACCGCAAAGGCCAGATAAGGATTACAGGCGGGGTCCGGGGACCGGAACTCCATCCGCGTGGCAGTCTCCTTCCCGGGTTTATACATGGGTACC
>JAUWPC010000219.1 GCA_030611815.1 Desulfobacteraceae bacterium | reverse complement strand
ATCAACTGGTCCGCGTTCCGTCGCGACGTCACTCCGGCAGAAGATAATATCCGGTTAAGCCTCTGGGCCTTCCCGCTCTCCTGTGGGAGGGATTTCCGGCTCGTAGGGCGAAGGGGTTTCTTTTTCTTCGGACGCGTCAATATGCGTATTCTCCTCCAGGATCTGCACGGATTCCTCATCGCCAGACCCGAAATCCTTTATCTCTTTCAGTTTAGGAAGTGATTCCAGGTCCTTTAGATCAAATACCTCCAAAAACCTTTTAGTAGTTCCATATATGAGAGGCCTTCCGGGAAGAATCTTTCTTCCCATGATTCGAATCAGGTCCTTTTCGAGGAGCGTTCTTAAAATCCCCCCGACGTCGACCCCCCTGAATCTCTCAATCTCCTGACGGATAATCGGTTGTTTGTAGGCAATGATGGCCAAGGTCTCTAATGCGGCACGGGATAATCTGGAGGGTGAACTCCTCAGCATCCTGAGGACATAGGGAGCATACCCGGATCTTGTCCTTATCTGGTACCCCTGTGCTACCTCTTTGAGGACAAAGCTCCTCCCCATGGTTTCATATTCTGCCTGGAGCCCTGTCAGGGCGGCTCTGATATCGGGCAGAGTCGTATCCGGAAGACACCCATGAATGTCCTGTGCGCTCAGGGGCTTGCTCGACGCAAACAAAAGGGCCTCGATAATCAGTTTAAGCTGTTTCTCCATATTTTTCGTCGTTATCAGTCCTTCCATCTTGATCAAAATGGGCTACGAGCCGAATACCGCTGCTATGAGAAGGCTGAAATACCCTGACAAGACCGGTGTGAACAAGTTCTAAAAGCGCTAAGAACGTCACAATAAGCTCCGAGACGGTTCGATCCCCAGTGAATATCTCGTCAAAAAACATCTCTCCTTTTTCTTTCAAGAAAGAAACTATGAGCTGGGACTTCTCCTTTACCGACCACTTTTCGTGTTGAAGCGTCAGATCTGCCCCAGGCTCAGTCTTTTCCATGATTCGCTTGAACGCATCTATCAACTGAAACAGGTTGACATCCAACCGGGGCACTTCCGCATCAATCTGATCCTTATCCAAAGAGAAATCCTGTCTGGCAAAGACGTCTTTACCTAAAATCTCCCTCTCTGATAGTTCTTCTGCCATCTCTTTCAGGCGCATGTATTCCAATAACGGTCGCATGATCTCATCGCGGGGATCCTCACCTTCATCTCCATCATTTAAACCTGGAAGGAGCATTTTCGATTTTATATGGATTAGCGTGGAGGCCATGACCAAGAAATCGCCGGCAACGCTTATATTGAACGCCTTCATCATATCCAAATACGCTAAGTACTGGTCCGCAATCGTTGTGATTGGGATGTCGAAGATGTCCAGTTCATTTTTGTGAATGAGGTGTAGCAACAGGTCCAACGGCCCTTCAAATATCTCTAATTTAACTTCGTATTCCAAGATAAGTGCCTAAAGTGATCTAAAGTGCCTAAAATGCCTAAAGTTTACCCCGTGAAATGCGAAGGGCCTATTTAACTGGAGAGACCTAAAGTGCGCTAAAGCTTGCTGTTCTTCAGTTCTCAATCGACAATCAACAATCGACAATCATCAATCCGCCAGCATCCAGCCTAAATCTTCACCGCATCCCTGACCTGCGCCATGGTTTCCTGGGCTATGATTCGGGATTTTTTATTCCCCTCTGCCATGATCTCTTTAACCCCCTCAATATCAGACTCCAACTCCTTTCTCTTCGCCCTTATCGGTTCAAGACCGATTTTGAGTGCTGAAGCCATTTGCCTTTTGCAGTCCACACATCCGATTCGGGCTGAAGGACATTCCCTCCGAATGCTTTCGGTTGTTTCATTATTTGAATAGATCTCATGAAAAGAAAAAACATTACAAATAGTTGGGTCGCCTGGGTCGCTTTTTCTGGCACGTTGAGGGTCGGTTATCATTTGCGCCACTTTTGCGTCGATCTTTTCATCTGTGTCTGTCAGGAATATTGCATTCCCGTAGCTCTTGCTCATCTTGCGCCTGTCAATACCGAGAAGCTTTGATGTGGGGGTAAGGAGGACATCGGGAACAGGAAATACCTCTCCGTAGAGATGATTGAAACGACGGGCTATTTCCCTGGTCAGTTCAACATGAGGGGCCTGGTCTTCGCCCACAGGGACACCATTGGCCTTATACATCAAGATGTCGGCAGCCTGGAGAACAGGATAACCCAAGAACCCATAAGTATAGACGTTCTTTTGGCTCAGCTCGTTGAGCTGCTCCTTATAGGTGGGGTTCCTCTCCAACCAGGGTAGGGGTGTGATCATGGAAAAGATCAGATAGAGCTCCGCGTGCTCTTTGATTTCGGATTGAATAAAAAAGGTGGAAACCTCCGGATCGAGCCCCACCGAAATCCAGTCGATAATAATATCATAGGTGCTTTCTCGAATGATGTCGGGGTGCGCGTATTCGCTGGTCAGGGCATGCCAGTCTGCAATAAAGTAAAAACAGTTATATTTCTCCTGAAGCTTTTTCCAGTTCAGAAGAGCTCCGTGCAGATGTCCGAGATGCATTTTTCCGGTGGGCCTCATTCCACTCACGATTTTCCCTTTTTTCATTTGGTCGAATTTCCCTTTCTATTTTAAGTGGTTCCCGCCTATATTTTTGTCATATGACACTATCTGAGGCGGGATTAGACTTTACTGAGCCTATTTTTGAAAAAGCCGATCTTCACAAAAAATGGGTGAAGCATTCCTTAACTTCCCCGCTGCAAGCGGAATAAATAGGCACTCCAAACTTTAGGCACTTTAAACTTGGTGTACTTTAGTCACTTGGATCCAACAGATCACCGAATTTGTTTTTGACAAAACGGATTTCATCGTCCCGTGTTTTTGTCAGATTATTCAGCCGGGCTTCCAATAGACTGTCAAACACTTCTCTAAAAACCGGACCCGATTTCAAGCCTATCTGCAGCAGCTCTTTTCCGTCTACTAAGGCCTTTTTCCCTTTTAACTTCGTAAAGAAAAAAGAGATAAGCCTCCTCATTTTTTCGGTTTTGGCTCTTGCCATCAGGTATAGCAAGGTCTCTGTATCATATGGAAGAAGCAATGTATAGAGCTGATAATTGGTTCCATCGAATTTGAACAGAGAATTCAGAAGACTGTCCCCGGATTTCCGTAGAAGCGCCATCTTGCGATTGATTCCCATATCCTTAGTCAATTTTTTGAATGCCTTAGCATCAAATTGGCTGGTAAGCCCGTACCAGTATAATTTCCATGGCTCAAACGGTTCTTCGAGATAGAGGAGATTGTACCAAGCTATGACCTTATTGATTTCTTCTAATAGATCTTGGATGTTCTCAGTCAGTTTGATATCGGGAGAAATGAACTTTAGCAGTTTTAATTTATTCATCCTTTTTATCGTACTTGAGGGATCTTGCTCTTTGAGAATAAATTTTAGTTCTAAGAAGATCCGGTGCGAGGCAAGGGTTTCAACCCAGTTCATCTTGGCCGCATTTTTCAGGAGGGCAAGGGTCAGTTTCCCGATTTTAAAACCGAATCGCTGTTCAAATCGCACCGCGCGGAGCATGCGCGTGGGGTCTTCCACAAAACTCAGGTTATGGAGGACCCGCAGCACCTTTTCCTTGATGTCCTTCTGCGCACCAAAATAGTCGATGAGAGTTCCGTAATGTTTCTTGTTTAATTTGATAGCGAGGGTGTTGATGGTGAAATCACGACGGTAGAGATCCAGTTTCAGGGAACTTGTTTCAACGATGGGAGGCGCACCAGGGGATTCGTAGTATTCTATTCTCGCAGTGGCCACATCAACTTTGAAGCCGTCCGGGAAAATAAGCACAGCGGTCCCGAATTTCCGGTGACTCCTGACGCGGGCTTCGTGGTTACGGGCGAATTCCTGAGCAAATTTAATGCCGTCACCTTCAATGACAATATCCACGTCTAAGTTTTTATGTTTCAAGAAAACATCCCTGACCAAGCCTCCCACAAGATATGCGTTATAACCAAGCATATCAGCAATATGACCAAATTCTTTGAGAAGTTTAATTAGGCTTTCCGGCAGCCGTTCCTTCATGGTCCCGGCCATGTTTTTCTTCCTGACAATGCTGGCCCCCTTCTTGGGGTCATGAAGAAACTCCGGGACCACGGGACTTCCTACTAAGATGCTGAGAAGATCTGTTCTTGTAATCACTCCTAACGGCTTTTTATTCTCTACTACCGGGAGAATCCTCAGTTTGCCTCTTATAATAAGCTCCTGGATCTCTTTTAACAGCGCATCAGGATGGACGGTAGAAAATTCAATATGCATGTATTCATTTACTTTTAGGTTGCTCAGCCCAAGAAAAATCGCTTTTTCAACAATTTGCCTCGTTATATAGCCTTGAAGTATATCATCATCCACTACTAAAAGGACGTTAATATTATACCGGGTCATCAGGTGTGCGGCCCGCTTGAGCGTCTCATTTGAAGAGATATCGATGACAGGGGAAGACATCATATCCTGCGCCCTCTTGGCAGGTCTTATTTGGGTGTCTAAAAGGGCGTTTAAAGACCTCTCAGCCTGGATGAGAGTCTGGTTCTTTATGGTCGCAGAGGCCGCCTGGGGATGACCCCCGCCTCCAAAGGCCTGTGCTATCTCAGCGCTGTTTACCTCATCTATCCGACTACGGGCCACGAGATAGATCCGGTCTGCCATCTGTGCTAAAGCAAAGACCACGTTCAGGGTTTCCATCTCAATGAATTTGTGTACAAGGACCGCAAAATCCGCGATGTATTCATCTGTTATCACCTTGGTAATGACAACCTCCACACCATTGATAACGCGAGTGGTGGCAGATCTTGTGAGATCGTTCAGTAGCCATAGATGTTCCGTAGTTAATTCCCGGGTCAGCATATCCGAGATGATATTATGGTCAGCTCCCTGCCTGGCGAGCCATGCAGCAGCCTCATAATCTTCACTGGTGGTGGAACCAAAGGTGAAAGAACCGGTGTCTTCGTGGATTCCGGTGCACATAATGGTGGCCTCTTCAGGAGATACAGGGATCTTTTTCTCTCTGAGAAGACGTGTGAGAATCGCCGTGGCTGAGCCGGTCTTGCGAACAACCTCTACGTCCCCATGTATGTCATCTGAGGAATCTGGATGGTGATCGTATATATGGATCTCAACCCCATTTTTCCCAGCTAATCGGGCAAATTTCCCAATACGGCTTTTCTGCCTGGTATCCACAAGGATGAGTCTTTTAATGTGGTCAAGGTCAACCTGTCTTACCTTGGCGAAGTTGAACAGGTATGATACCGAATTGATAAAGAAATTGCGGAGGTTTTTTTCCTGAGAACCTGGGAATACAAGAGTAGCATCAGGGTAGAGTTTGCTGGCAGCTAACATGGAAGAGAGCGCGTCAAAATCGGCGTTGATGTGGGTAGTTATGACCTCTTCGTGGATTTTCTGGGGCTGCTTTTTCTTATTTCTTTTCTTTGCGGGCTCTGCCATGGGGCAACTATATCATAACAGAGAGGAATCGTCACGAGACCTTTGCAAAACGCCCCCTTTTGGCCAATCTCGGCGTTAGTCTCAAATTTCAATCCTCGAAATATTCAATATATTCCTGTGGTTGAAATTTTCGCCTTCCTTGACCTTGACCAGATAAGCGCAAACTTCGAAATTGAACATTTTTCAAAGGTCTCGTCACTACAGAGGTCGTCAATCAACAATCCTACAGCCCCTTAAGCTTTTCCTCATTCTCCTGCTCTTTCTTACACTTAATACAGAGGGTGGTCACTGGACGGGCCTTCAATCTTTTATCAGAAATATCCTCACCACACTCTTCACAGATTCCAAAAGTACCCTGGTCAAGCCTGTCCAAGGCCCCTTTGATTTTCGAAATCAGTCGCCTCTCCCTGTCTCGAATCCTGAGG
>JAUWPC010000297.1 GCA_030611815.1 Desulfobacteraceae bacterium | reverse complement strand
CTTCTGATGCATGAAGGGAGAGTAACCCGGTACATATGGGGGAAAAATGGCTTTAGGAGAGATTCAGGCCTCAGCCTCCAGGCAATGCAGATTGTGCTTCAAGAGATTACCAAGTGGCTTGGAGGTCATTTTGATGACAACCCTGACTTTATTGCTTCCCTTGAGCCTGACCGGAAAATTGTGCTCACTCCAAAGAAAAAGGCGTTTTCCGCAATCATTAAAAATATAGAGTTGATCCTTTCAGACCGGCCGGGAGTAATCAAATCTGTTACCATATACGAAGGCGAGAAGTCCTTTACAAGGATCATATTTAAAAACGTAAGGGTCAATGAGGTATTGAAGGAAAAAGTGTTCAGAGAAAGTGAACTAAAGTGAACTAAAGTGCCTAAAGTGACTAAAGTTAAGGAATTACCGCATTTTAAACATAATAGTTGATTACAAGACGCTAATCCCCTATCCAGGGCAAAGTTCATAATCATACTCGTAATCTTAATCATACTCTTTTACAGTCCGCTTGAGAGATGTTTGATTAAGATTAAGAAAATAATCTGAATCGCCGAAGGCGCACCACAACTTTAGGCACTTCAAACTTAACCTAATGAAACATATCAACCTATTACTTTGCGTCCTGCTGTTTACGATTTCGTGCAGCGGTATCCCAAAACTTGGACCTCTGAATTCATCGCAAATTCCCGCTGTCCAAATGAGTTGTGGACGACCCTTTCCAAAAGGAAACTGGCAATTTATCCATTCCATCGAGGCAACAATGCCGGGCGGGACTGCCTCTGTAATCGGGATAACGGATATTTCATCTGATCTTGAGACTATCCATTGCATCATCGTGTCAATAGAGGGGCTGGTGCTGTTTGACGGAGTTTACAAGGGGGAGGTGGTTATTAATAGGGGAATTCAGCCCTTTGACTCTAAGGAATTCGCAAAAGGCCTTATGAATGACATAAGAATGGTGTTTTTCCGACCGGTGGGAGAACTGACAGACACCGGCATCTTAAGTAATGGGTCCCATGTCTGCCGCTACAGGCATGATACCATGACTATCGTTGACGTAATAATAGACCCGAATCATGACTGGGAAATACGCCAATACAGGGATGGGAATTTAAACCGGTCTGTTAAGGCATATCTCAATGAAAAGGCCATTGACGGGGTTCAAAAAGCCTTTCCCGGGAGGATAGAGATCTCTGTTAAGGAAGAGCCTGGCTATGGCTTGACGCTGAGGCTGATAAGAGCAGAACCCTTGAATTAAACGAAGCGTTCAGAGGTTCAAAGTAGTCCTTCTACGGCTAACTACTGGTAATGATACACAATTGCCCGTAAATAAGGACTTTTTATGGGTGCATCGTAATCTTAATCATAATCGTTTTGAGTAAGATTAGGATTAAGATTATGATTATGAAATAGAAAAGCGACATCATCCCTGAACCTCTGAACCCTGAACCTATGAACGGTTACTATGAAATTTAGACTTATTTATCCAAAATGGCCAAAGCTTGAAAGGCAAACCGAGTTTCATCTGCCACCCCATGGCCCAGTTGTCTTTGCCGCATCCCTGCCGGATTATGTGGACGTGGAATTTATCGACGAAAATTTGGAGGCGATCAATTTCGATGATCCGGTCGATTTTGTGGGAATATCGATGATGCTGACCATCCAGGCGGGAAGGGGGTGGGAGATTGCCGAAATATATAGAAAAAAGGGTGTCAAAGTGATCTTTGGCGGGATCTCCACCATGCTTCACGCTGAAGAAACCATGGACCATGCTGATTCTGTCTTTATCGGTGAGGCAGAGGGAAGAATGGAGAAGGTGTTTTCCGATTTCAGGGATGGAACATTGCAGAAGGTTTATGATTATTTAGATGACAGGCCACCCATTGAAATCGTCGGAACCGCACGGCGGGATATCCTGAACAGGAGCCTTTATAACTACAGGGGCGTGCAGATGGTTGATCTTGTCCATGCCTCCAGGGGTTGTCGCTTTCATTGTTACCCCTGCGCAGTGGCATATCTTGGGGGGAAGGAATTCAGGCCCCGCCCCATTGATAAGGCTATAGCGGAAATGGAGAGTATAGATAATAACAGGCTGTTCATAGTGGATAATTCGTTAGCGCAAGACACGCAATGGGAAATGGACCTGTTCCGACAGATGATTCCGCTAAAGAAAAAATGGTGCAGCCATCCTATTGAGGACAGGCCGGAGGTCCTTGATCTGGCAGCCCAGGCAGGCGCGTGGTATGTTTATCAGGCGGTCTTTGATACCTCTGACTATATAAAGGAGAGGGTCAAACGATATCATGACAACGGGATAGGAGTAGAAGGAACCATCCTTCTCGGTCTTGACAACCACACAGAAGATTACATAAAGAGACTGATCGATTTTCTCCTTGAGATTGAACTCGATCTGGCTGAGTTTACCGTGCTCACCCCCTTCCCCCACACAAAGGCTTTTGATAATCTTGTCCAACAGAAGAGGATATTTTCATATAATTGGAATGACTATTCCGCCGACAAGGTGGTATATTATCCAAAACATATGTCGCCGGAGAGACTACAGGAGCTATTTCATTATGCTTGGGATACCTTCTATAAAGATGAACCCCAGGAGTTCAAGATGTTCAAGCTCCTTCAGCAGGTGTCAAGGAGGGAAAAGGAAGACAACACATATAGACCGAGAAGAAGGGATCTCGCTTCACAGGCATTTGGGAGGGACGCGCGCCTCCTCTCGAAATGAGAGGGTTATCCGGGTCAGGCCTCTTTATTGAAATACTCCTTTACCTTTGCAATGGGAATCTCAACTCCCTCTTCAAGAAACCGAGCCTTTGCCTCCATGATCCTCCTTACTGACTGATGAAGCCTCTCTAATGGCACGTCTCCCCGGAGCAGGCGGTCCCTCAGGGCCTTCATCCCTGCCAGCACCTCCTCCTGGCCTTCGCATATTAGAAGAAGATCGCTGCCTGCCTCAAAGGCGGCAACAGCCCCCTTGGCCACCCCCCACCCCTTCTTTATTGCCCCCATCTCCAGATCGTCAGTTATGATCAGCCCTTCAAAGCCTAATTTTTCCCTCAAGAGTCCGGTAACGATCTTTTTGGAAAGGGTGCCGGGATACCCGGGATCAAAGGCGGGATATATGGCATGGGAGGTCATAACAGCAGAGACACCTTGTTCTATAACTGCTCTGAATGGGGGGAGATTGATCTCTTCTATTTCTCCAATATTTGCCTCGATGGTTGGCAGGTGATGATGGGGGTCAAGTGTGGCCCTGCCCAATCCGGGGAAATGCTTGGCCACGGCCATAACTCCGTTTTCCTGGAGGCTTTTGACCACACTCTGTCCGAGCAGGGCAACTTTTTCAGGATCATCACTGAATATTCTTCCGTCTAAATGCCTTTCAGGTTCTCCCCACCGGACATCTACAACCGGCGCCATATTCATATTCAATCCAACCAAGGTCATCTCCCTTGCCGTAATAATACCAAACTCCGTTGCTCTCTCCACAGGTCTCGGGTCGTTTCCGATCGCGCTGTTACCGGGAAACAGAGTGAATGGTGCCTTTAGCCGGGCAACCCGCCCCCCCTCCTGATCGACTGCCAGGAAAAGGGGTATCCCGTGCTGCTTCATCGCAGTCTCCTGCAGATTATGACAGAGGGATGCCAATTGGATGGGGTCCTCTATGTTCCTGGCGAACAGGATCACCCCGCCTAAGCAGTGGTCGCGGATAAGCGCTTCAGTATCCGTGTCCAGTTCAGGTCCGGGCATTCCCGCCATAAACAGCCTGCCGATCCTAAGATCAAGTTCCGAAAGGTCAAGGGTGGATTGCATCTATTGTTCTTCCTCATCCTCTATTGGTGATATTTTTTAAGTGAACTAAAGTGACTAAAATGCCTAAAGTGAGCTAAAGTTGAACCGATTCCGGAATAAGGTGTTTGTCTAACAACCTGCTTGCGTAAATCGAGGTGGAGAAACCGGTCGGAATTCTCGACTTTCTGTTGCGAGTTCTTTTTAACCCGGTTTATCTTGGAGACCCGCCTGCCTCGCCTGTCATGACGGAAGCGGGCATATCCCAAAAGGTCGGCAATAGCGGGCAGGCCTTGATGAAGCCAGTCTTTTTAAAAATGACACGAAGTTCCTTAACTTTAGGCACTTCAAACTTTAGGCACTTTAGGCACTTAAATCAGCGTACCTCCCAGGACCAACAAAAACGAGCCTTCTCTGGGGGTGCTAATTTGGTTGACATCGTTCTGCATGATCTATAATCAGATGGAAAAGATTGCAACGTAAAAGTGAAGCCATGAAAGCAATGATCCTCGCAGCCGGCCTCGGGACGAGGCTGAGACCGCTGACTCTTAACAGGCCAAAGGCCCTCATGCC
>JAUWPC010000081.1 GCA_030611815.1 Desulfobacteraceae bacterium | reverse complement strand
CGCCTTAAACAGGACATCCGGCAGATGGAAAGCGCCCTCAAATGTCTCAAGGCAAGGGCAGAGCTTATCGGGGCGCGGATCGACATGGATTTGGCCAAAGAAGTTGTAAGCGCTTTGGTTTCGGGGGAATGTTCCATCACCCCTGAGGAGATCATCAAGCTGGTATGCGGGTATTACCATGTTGACCGGGAGAAAGTCTGCTCCAAATCGAGAAAAAAGGTCTATGCCTCCCCCCGCAATATCTATACCTACCTCTGTCGCCACCATTCGGACGAGACCTTAGCGGGAATCGGGAAGACCATAAACCGGAGCCATTCCACCGTGCTCTATTCAGTAGAGCTTGTCGACCACAAGATGAAGACTGATCGTAATTTGAAACATCAGGTCGATTTCCTCGCTAAGCGCCTCGATGAGATGAAAAAATGATTCAAGAAGATCGATTACCGTTCAAAACTGTTTTTGCCTGGTGCTTTGTCATCCTTAGTGGCCTTATAGCTGCCTATATCGCCTTTTTGTCCCTTATCTCCGTCTGGGTAGGTTTGACCCATCTTTACCGGGCAGGTTCCTGGGTCCCCATCTTGGCAGGGATAGTTCTTCTCATCCTCGTTTCCTGGCTCTACTTCCGACTCGCACGAACTATACTCAGGCACCGAAAAGAAGAAGGTATAATCAATTCAATTCCTTAATCCGTTAATTCGCTACTAATTCTGATTTATAAAAAGACCTCAGGAACTCCTCGTCCTTTGGAGATAGATTGAACTGGCCGGCAGCCTCCTGAATGAGCAGAGCAATACTCATCCCCTCATCTTCCAATCGGCCTTCAGAAATCCACTTCACTGCCTGCCGCACCTTTTCACCCTTGGGCTGGATCGTAGCCATATCTTTCTCCCAATTTATCCAATCATATTTTTCCGCGTTCAGAGCTTCAAAGTTCAAGTTTCCCTCTCACTCATCTTCCATTAACTTGGCGACCCCTACCACCTTCTCTCCCTCTCCAAGGTTGATCAACTTAACCCCTTGGGTATTCCTCCCTATGACAGAAATATCAGCCGCCCTTAATCTTATAATCTTTCCATGGCCGGTAATTATCATCAACTGATCTTGATCACTCACCTGATAGGAATATACTACTGGGCCGTTTCTTTCACTTGTCTTGATGGTGAACACACCCTTCCCGCCCCTGGCCTGCCGGTGGTACTCGTCTGTCTTTGTCCGCTTGCCGTAGCCGTTTTCCGTCACGGTCAGGATCGTGGCACCTTCACTGATTGTTTCCATACCAACGACCGCATTACCAGGCTCCATTCTAATCCCGATATTACCCGTAGCCACCCTGCCCATACCCCTCAATTCCGACTCTTTGAAACGGATCGATTTACCCTCCCTCGTGGTGAGAAAAATATCCTGTTCTCCGTTTGAAACACGCACTGCTATGAGCTCATCCCCTTCCCGAATTTTAACTCCAATTGTCCCTATGGATCTGGGATGACTGTAGGCCGTAAGCTCTGTTTTCTTGACCAATCCCTCTTTCGTGGCCATGACCACGTATTTCCCCTCCTCATAGTCCCTCACCGGGAGAATAGTTGCTACCCTTTCCCCCTTCTTGAGATCCAGGAGGTTCACAATCGCCTTCCCCTTGGACATCCGGCCTGCCTCCGGAATCTCATGGACTTTCTTCCAATAAACGCGTCCCTTATTAGTAAAAAAGAGGAAATAATCATGTGAAGAGGCTACAAACAGGTGTTCGACAAAATCTTCTGCCTTCGGCTTGACGCCGGTCATCCCTTTGCCCCCCCGGTGCTGTGCCTTGTAAAGACTGATCGGATTTCTCTTGATATAGCCCTCATGGCTTATTGTTACGACCATATCCTCCTCAGTGATCAGGTCATCCATATCAATGTCATCCACATCCTCAAGGATTTCTGTCCTCCTTTCATCCCCATATAGTTCCTTAATCTCCTCTATTTCATCCTTTATAATCTGAAGCACCATGGCCGGACTTTCTAAGATGGTATTGAACCGCGCTATATCCTTTATTAAATCCTGGTATTCCGCATCTATCTTTTCTCGCTCCAATCCGGTCAATCTCTGTAATCTCATTTCTAAGATAGCCTGGGCTTGAATCTCGGAGAATTCAAACTCCGAAATAAGTCGAGCCTTTGCCTCTTTAGCATCAGATGAAGACCTGATCAGCTCTATAACATCATCAAGGAATTCTAAGGCCTTTTTCAGCCCCTCAAGAACGTGGGCACGCGCTTCCGCCTTTTTGAGCTCGTAAATGGTCCTTCGTATGATAATTTCCCGGCGATAGTTGATAAAATGCCGCATAAACTCTTTGAGCGCAAGAATCCGGGGACGTCCATTTACAATGGCCAAAAGAATAATTCCAAAAGATGTCTCTAACTGGGTAAACTTATATAGCCTGTTCAGAATAACCAGCGCCATACTATCACGCTTGACCTCTATGACGATCCTCATCCCGTCCCTGTCAGACTCATCCCTTACTGCCGAGATACCTTCTATCTTTTTATCCCTCACGTATTGGCCAATTTTTTCTAACAATTTTCCCTTATTTACCTGGTAGGGAATTTCAGAAATTATAATCCTTTCCCTGTCGTTGCCAAACGTCTCAACAAAGGCCCTTGCTCTCATCTTGATAATACCCCGGCCCGTCCCGTATGCCTCTAAGATCCCCTTTTTACCAAAAATGAATCCCGCTGTAGGAAAGTCCGGTCCCGGAACGGTCTCCATCAACTCCTTTAATCCAATTTCGGGATTGTCTATTACCTTCTTAATCGCCTCACAAATTTCAACTAAATTGTGAGGTGGAATATTTGTTGCCATCCCAACCGCAATGCCACTAGAACCGTTGACCAATAGATTGGGTATCCGAGTTGGTAGAACCACAGGTTCCACAAGAGACCCATCATAGGTCGGCACGAAATCAACGGTCTCTTTTTCGATGTCCGAAAGAAAATCCTGAGTAGCCCGTGTCATCCTTACTTCAGTATATCTCATTGCCGCTGGCGGATCGCCATCAACAGAACCAAAATTCCCCTGACCATCTATTAGCGGGTATCTAAGGGAAAAATCCTGTGCCATCCTGACAATCGTATCATATACAGCAGTATCACCGTGCGGATGATATTTACCTATAACATCACCAACAACCCTCGCGGATTTTTTGAAAGCTCTGTTATAATAATTTTTCAGATCGTGCATCGCGTAAAGCACACGCCTGTGAACCGGTTTAAGACCATCCCTAATGTCGGGCAAGGCCCTCCCCACGATGACACTCATGGAATATTCGAGATAAGATTTTTTCATCTCATCTTCTATGCTGACAGAATCATACTCTAAATCGGAAATCATTATTCTTCACTTCTCCAATCCCTTTTCGCAAAGCGCGTAGTGCATGGTGCAAAGCGCAGCGAGTAAAGCGGATAGTTTTTCGCCGTACCCTATGCGCCATGCACTACGCGCTTTGCGCTAAATGTCCAGGTCAGTAACTTCTAATGCATTCTTTTGGATAAACTCTCTTCTCGGCTCTACCTTGTCACCCATAAGGATAGTGAAAATATTATCGGCTTCTACCGCATCCTCTACCCTAACTTTAACAAGGGTTCTCTTTTCCGGGTCCATGGTTGTATTCCACAACTGATCCGGATTCATTTCACCTAAACCTTTATATCTCTGAATTCCAAGGCCCTTTTTGGCCTTTTCCATAAATTCATTGAGGAGTTGTTCCGGGTCTTCGATTTTTTCCCTTTCTTCTCCTCCAACCCTGAAACTACCCCTCTTCAGGTCGCAGAAGTCATCACTCAGCTCCATTAACTGACGCAACTCGGGTGATGAGAGAAATTCCCAATCCACCTCAAACCTGTGCCCTCCATTTTTAGTTTCTGTTACCGAGAATTCGTAATATCCGTCCTCTTCTCCAAGGCTAATATCGCTCACACTAAACCCGCCTTCTTCGAGTTTATCAAAAAGATTTTCCATAAAGGACCTGTCCTTAAATTGGCGCTTATTGGTCACTCCATTTAAGACTAAGAACTCTATAAATTTGGAGCTGAAACCCTTTCTCGATAATTTATCAAGGCGCTCAAAAAACCTCACAAGCCGATTGAGCATGGTGATAAGTCTGTTTCCCGAAATCTCTCTTCCATCATCGAGAAGAACAGCCTCGTTTTCAGAAATACGTGTTAGAATAAAGTCATTAAATCCCTCTTCATCCTTTATAAAAAGCTCCTTCTTCTTATTCAACACACGGTAAAGCGGGGGTTGAGCCACATAGAGATATCCTTTATCAATAAGATCCGGCATCTGTCTGAAAAAAAAGGTTAAGAGGAGTGTACGGATGTGGGCCCCATCCACATCCGCATCGGTCATGATGATAATCTTGTGATATCTGATCGAATCGATATTATAGTCCTTCTCTCCAATCCCTGTTCCCAGCGCAGCAATCATTGTTCGGATCTCTTCACTCGATATCATTTTGTCGAATCTGGCCTTTTCAACATTTAGAATTTTCCCCTTAAGGGGCAAAATAGCCTGATTCCTCCGGTCTCTCCCCTGTTTTGCGGAACCTCCTGCGGAATCACCCTCCACAATGAAGATTTCACTTTTAACCGGATCCCTTTCCTGGCAGTCGGCTAACTTCCCTGGCAGGGAATGATCCGAAAGAATCCCCTTTCTCCTCGCTAACTCCTTGGCCTTTCTTGCAGCCTCCCTGGCCCTGGCTGCATCAATCACCTTTGCCAGAATTGCCTTTATAACAGGTGGGTTTTCTTCCAAAAAGATACCCAATCCTTCATTCACAAGATTTTCCACCAATCCCTTCACATCGCTGTTCCCCAATTTAGTCTTGGTTTGACCCTCAAACTGGGGTTCAGGCAATTTAACACTTATAACCGCTGTCAAACCCTCCCTGACATCTTCTCCCGTCAGTTTTTCTTTGAAATTTTTTGCCAGGGGAGAATTCTGCAGATACTGGTTGATGCTCCTCGTAAGAGCCGATTTAAACCCAATTAAATGGGTGCCCCCCTCTTGCGTGTTGATATTATTTGCAAAAGTAAACAGGTTCTCTTTATAAGAGCTGTTATATTGAAAGGCCGCCTCTATGAGTACGCCGCTCCTTTCCCCGGAAATATAAATCGGCTTTTTATGAAGAACCTCTTTGTTTTTGTTGAGGTATTCCACAAAAGATTTTATTCCACCTTCGTAAAAGAAATCCCTTTTCTTACCGCTCCGCTCATCCGCTATCTTTATGCGCAGGCCCTTTGTAAGGAAAGAAAGTTCCCGCATCCTCTTGGACAATGTCTCAAAATCGAAAACTAAAGTTTCAAAGATAGTTGAATCGGGTAAAAAATCGATCCTGGTTCCACTTCTTTCCGTGTCTCCTCTTATCTCAAGTTTACTCTTTGTTTCTCCCCTTTCGTACCTTTGAAAATAGATTTTTCCATCCCTATAGACCTCCACTTCTAAGTATTCAGAAAGCGCATTTACCACCGACACCCCAACACCGTGAAGCCCGCCTGAAACCTTATATGATTTGTTATCAAATTTACCACCCGCATGCAGCTTGGTCATAACAACCTCAAGTGCAGGCATATTAGCGCTCTTATGCATGTCTACCGGAATGCCACGCCCGTTGTCGCGAATGACAACACTGTTATCACTGAGCAGTTTAATATCAATCCGGTCACAATATCCAGCTAAGGCCTCATCGATACTGTTATCCACCACTTCATAAACCAGATGATGGAGGCCCCCGGAAGAGGTGTTTCCTATATACATGGCTGGCCTTTTCCTAACAGCCGACAAACCCTCTAAGACCTTAATATCTGATGCTTCGTAAGTCCTTTCTTCTTCCATTACATTAAACCCTCATCGGCATAATTAACCCTATGAATCCCTTGTCTGCATCGCCTTTTAGGACACATGGCTTGGCACTGTCCGTGAACTCCATGCTGATCATCTCACTCTCCATAGACTGGAGTATATCAATAAAATATTTTGGGTTAAACCCTGCCTCGATTCTTTCTCCCGTATATTTTATTTCTATTTTCTCCTGGGCCTCACCCAGATCAGGGTTGGTTGAAACCAGGTCCAATAGGTCATTTTCAAGTGTAATTTTTACAGCGCGATACCGCTCATTACTAAGAATAAGCATCTTTCTCATTGCCTCTAACAGTAAAGACCTCTTTAACAATACAGGGAAAGCACATTCCTTTGGTATAACGGCCTGATAATCCGGAAACTTCGCTTCGAGGAGACGTATAACTAATAACGCGTTCTCTTTTTTGGCAACGCACTCTTTCTGCTTAAATCCTATTTCAAAGGTCCCCCCTTCCGATGCAAGCCTGTTCAGTTCAGACATACCTTTCTTGGGAATCATCACCCCTTTTCCCAAATCGAGAAGACCAACATTCGAAACCGGCTTATCAATCATTGAAAGCCTGTGGCCGTCCGTCGCAATCATCCTCAGAAAATCATTTCCATCATGAGAGACCCTTTCAGTAAAAACCCCCGACAATTTAAACCCAGCCTCCTCTAAGGTTACTGCATAGATAGTTTTATTGATCATATCAGTTAGTGTACCTGCATCTATTTCAACCATTGCCACACCTTCAGGTTCAATAAAGGCTGGGAATTCATCAGGCGCGATGCATGCAAGATCAAACCGAGCTACCTCATCTGAAATAAAGACCCAGTTGTTCTCTTTCATTTTTATCAAAAATGTTTCTGTCTTACTTTCCTTTAATATTTCAAACAGTTTTCTGCCCGAAATAGTTATGCTCCCTTCCTGGATGACATTGGCAGAGATCGTTTCCTGAAAACCGAGTTCAAGATCGGTCGCTGAAAGCCGAACATTTGATCCGGAGGCATCAAAAAGGATGGTTGAAAGAACAGGCATGCTGCTTTTTCTTTCAATAATGCTTTGAACCCTTGAAACCGATTTCAAGAGTTCGTTTCTGGCGATCTTTATTTCCATGGTTTCCTCCAGCGTTTTAATGTTATTTTTTAGATAAAATAGATAACCATAATAATAAGGAGTGTCAATTTGTTAGATACTGAGTTATTTATTTGAAATTGAAGAATAAGTTTTTCGATTATTCTAAAAAAAAGATGGAATATTTTTACAAAAGTAGAGGCATCACTTTAAATAAAAACCCTTTGAACAACTTTTCAAAAATGATTTAAACAATTTAATCCTAACTACTCTGTTTCTGGGCGACGAGCGTTTGTATTCTATTGATATCATTTAAAATCCCTTTGTTTTGGGATTTTGTTTTTTCAACACGTTTTACCGTATAAATAACCGTGGAATGATGCTTATTTCCAAATGCATTTCCGATTTCCTTTAAAGAATAGGAGGTTAACTTTTTACTTAGATAGATGGCTACCTGCCTCGGATATGAGAAGGTTTTCCCCTTTTTGTTCGATAAAAGATCGCTCAGGGCTATATTGAAATATTTTGCAGTAACTCTTTGAATTTGACGCAGATCGATATCACTGACCGGGTAGGTTTTTTTCTTTATGATCGAGTCAACGACGGATATGTCTATTGGACGTTTATAAAAGGAGGCATAGACTTTAAGCTTCACAAGATATTTAATTAGGGTCTTTAAATTGTCTGTGGCGCTTGCTAAGAAAAAAACTACGTTATCAGAAAGGACCAATTCTTTTTGTTTGGCTGATTTTTTGATGATCTTCATCTTAGTTCTTTGACTGGGGGCGTGGATTTCTGTTATGAGGCCCCACTCGAGACGCGACCTTAGCTGAGGGAGGAGGTTGGGAATTTTACTCGGTGGATAAGTGGCCGCTATTGCTAACTGTTTGTCAGATTCAAGAAAGGAGCTACAGAGAGCTAAGAATTCCTCCTGCGGTTTTTTGTGTTCGGCAATGAGATGTAAATCGTCGACTAAGAGAAAATCAGGGCTGCCGCCTCTTTCCCAAAAATGATCAGCGCGAGTTGTGTTGTCCGGGGATAAAAAATCCCTGACAAAACGGTCAGTGGAAAGGTACATAACATTTGCGAATGGATCGTTTTTGATGACAAAATTGCCTATCGCATTCAATAGATGGGTCTTTCCGAGGCTAAATTCACTGAAGATATACAGAGGATTGTAGTTGTTGGAGGGTCCATCTGCCACGTCTAAGGCGGAAGAGTAGGCAAGGCGGTTGCTGTTTGCTGTAACGAAACTGCTAAAGGTGCTCAAAGGATTGAGCCCTTGAAAGACACTTGTACCCGAACTCATGGGAGCTTTCTTTTTTGGGAGTTCTTTTTTATCCGAAGGCTTATCCGAAGGTGCGGTAGAGATAAAACGGATTTCAGGGAGGGTCTTTAAGTTTTTCCTGAAAACTGTTTGAATTTGATCTATATAATTATCCTGCAGCCAGCGGGCAACGAATTTATTTGGAACCTCGATTATGGCGTGATCCTGGTCAATTTCTTTGAGTGATGCCTGGGATAACCATGTCTCAAATTCGGACTTAGGGATGCCTGATTTGAAATCTTTTTTTATTTGGTCCCAGATATAATTTTTTATTGTCATGGCAATTAGTTAAGAGGTATAAAAGTGATCTTGCACAATCTATAAATAGTATGAGATCTTGATCAAAATATCAATGAAAATCTTGATTAATCAGGTTCAAAGTTCAAATAAAATGCGAAACTTGAGATACTTAAAATTTATGGAATAAATAAGAGGAGGAGATTATGACATATTCAATTGCTCTAGCTGGTAAAGGAGGTACCGGAAAAACGACAATGGCCGGTATGTTAATCAAATACCTTGTGGAAAAAGGAAAGACACCGGTTTTAGCGGTCGATGCAGATGCCAACGCCAACCTTAATGAGGTGTTGGGGCTCCAAGTGTCACAAACCTTAGGAGATGCCAGGGAGGAGATGAAGACAGAGGTTTCTACGGGCATGACAAAGGATATCTTCATGGAGATGAAATTGCAGGAGGCGGTCATAGAAACCTCTGGTTTTGATTTGATCGTCATGGGAAGACCTGAAGGAGCAGGATGCTACTGTGCGGCCAACACGCTCCTGACGCAATCCCTGGAGAGATTGATTGACAACTATAACTTTGTTGTTATTGATAATGAGGCCGGGATGGAGCATATAAGCCGACTGACAACAAGTGATGTTGATATACTCCTTATCGTATCCGACCCTACCCGGAGAGGACTTCAGGCGGCACATAGAATTGTTGAACTGACAGATAACTTAGCGCTGAATGTTGGCCGCAAAATGGTCATAGTTAACAGGGTTAGGGATGGGCAATTCGAGTCTTTAGGTCAGGCCTTAGACGAATATAAGCTGGAGCTTGCGGGGGTGGTACCAGAGGATCTGGATGTACAGCAGTTTGATCTTGATGGGAGACCCACAATAGAATTGAAAAAGGAAAACGAGGCGGTGAAAGCGGCATATGAGATTTTTGATAAAATGCTGCAGGGGTGATAATCTACATTTCCCGTAAAAAGGGATTTTTCTTTAAGCACTAACTATATATTGTGTTATGATTTTAATTAAATACAATATAGGGTATACTGAAAAAACATAAAACCCCTTCAAATTGCTACAAAAAATACTTGACAATGAATTGAGATTCATTTAATTTACGCCGATAGACCTCAAAAGCAGAGGTATTTTTTTACCCTGCCTTTGTTATATTTTTCACAAGAGGTTTGAAAAGGTTTTTTGGTGAAGTGCAGAGCGGTAGAACCGATCGTGCCGCGGACTGTAAACAGAGAAAAATTTAAGTAAGGAGGTAAAATAAATTGGCTTTTGAGATTCCCGAACAGCCCTATTCTGGAAAAATAGGGGAAACCACAGTCGGAGCAGGCAGTTGCGCTGTTAAGCTGGGAGGGGAAGATTCATACCCATTTCATCTCTTCGAGGGGAATATGCCGAATGCCCCCAAGATTGCCATGGAGATCTGGGATTATGACCCCTCTGACGAGTGGCCGGCAGCAGCCGTTGCGCCGTTTAAGGATGTAATTTCTTCGCCCGAGGCCTGGGCAAAGAAGTGCGTTGATGAGTATGGCGCAGACATTATTGTGCTTCAGCTTAAGAGCACGGATCCCAATGGAATGGACAGGAGCGCTGACGAAGCCGCAGCGGTGGCCAAAAAGGTTGCAGATGCGGTTGACGTGCCACTTGTCCTGTGGGGTACGGCTAATAATCAGAAGGATGAAGAGGTCTTAAAAAAGATTTCTGAACTATGCGAGGGGAAAAATGTTGCCTTAGGGCCGGTTGAAGAGGCAAACCACAAGGGTGTGGGTGCAAGCGCCTTAGGTTTCGGTCACACCATTATCTCTTCCTCACCCATAGACGTTAATCTGGCGAAGCAACTGAATATTCTTCTCGGAAATCTTGGCGTTACGTCTGAAAAGATAGTGATTGATCCCACTACGGGCGGGCTCGGCTATGGCCTTGAGTACAGCTATTCGGTCATGGAACGTATAAAAATGGCCGCCCTTACGCAGGAGGATGACAAGCTCCAGGTACCGATGATCAACAATGTCGGCAATGAGGTCTGGAAGTGCAAGGAGGCAAAGGAGAGCATTGCTGAGGGCCCCACAATGGGAGATCCTGAAAGACGGGGAATTCTTATGGAGTCCACCGCCGCTGTCGCATATCTTTTGGCCGGGTCTGATGTCGTTATTTTAAGACATCCTGAAACTGTGCGTCTTACAAGGGCATTTATTAATCTAATGATAAATGGCGGTGTTGCAAGCGATGTAGAGGAGATATCCAAGACCCTGGAGCTTGAAGAGGCAGACCTAATTTCCATCTCGCCTGAGCCTGATCTTGATTTTGGGGAGGCTGAGGCTGCGCCCAAGGAAAAGCCCGCTGCACCGAAGAAAGCAGAGGCCAAAAAGCCGGAAGCGGCTCCAAAAGAAGAAAAGGAAGAAGAAAAAAAGGAATAGAAAAAGGTTGAGGTAAAGGCCGAGCCTAAAAAAGAAGCCAAACCGGAAGTGGATAAGGAGGCCGAAGCGAAGGCAAAGGCTGAAGAAGAAGCCAAGGCCAAGGTAGAGGCGGAAGCCAAAGCAAAGGGCGAGGCAGAGGCAAAGGCCAAGACCGAAGCAGAGGCGAAAGAGAAGGCAGAGGCGAAAGTCGCAGCAGAGGTAAAGGCCAAGGCTGAAGCAGAGGCAAAGGCCAAGGCGGAAGAGGTGGCCAGGCGAGAGGCAGAAGAACAGAAGGTAAGGGAACAACGGGCAAAGGAACAGGAAGAACGGCTTGCCAAGAAGGCACCCGGCGCGCCTAAAAAGGTTTCTATGACCGCTGCAAAGGAGCAGACAACCAAGCAGCAAAAAACCGTTAGCAAGTTCAAACGGGTGCGCAGGTAGGGGTATCTAAAAAATAACCATAATGAACAAAATAAACATGAGGAGGAACCTCTAATGGCAGAAGA
>JAUWPC010000302.1 GCA_030611815.1 Desulfobacteraceae bacterium | reverse complement strand
AATGCTGATGAGATGATTGTTAAGGTTCATCCTCGTTGCCTTGTCCCTCATCGCCTTAGCCGCCCCGGTGATCTCGTCCACAGTCTCTCCCTTCAATCTCAGGGCAGTGATGAACCCTGCAATCTGAGCAGATGTTGCCGTTCCGGACATTATCTCATCCATGGTCTTTTTCATCTCAACCTCTGTCAGATTGTCGCCTCTAACCACCTTTGCAATAGCTTTTTTGATCATGATTCAGTTCCTCCCTTTGTTATTATGGATAAAATTTCTAATAATATGGCCCCCGACATCCGTTAAAATCGATTCCGGATGAAATTGGACCCCTTCTATTTTATATTTACGGTGTCTTAGACCCATAATCTCCCCATCCTCTGTCCATGCGCTTATTTCCAGGCAGTCCGGAAAAGAGTCCCTGTCCACGATCAGTGAATGATAACGAATGGCTTCAAACGGGTTTGGGATACCGTAATAGATGGTTTGGCCGTCGTGAAAGATCGAAGAAATTTTTCCGTGCATGATCCTGTTAGCCCGAATCACCTTACCGCCAAAGGCTGCGGTTATAGATTGATGTCCCAGGCAGACACCTAACACAGGGCGTTTAGGGCCAAAACAACTAATGGCCTCCACGGAAATGCCGGCCTGATCAGGGGCGCCGGGTCCGGGTGAAATGACAATTGCAGAGGGCCTCAGCCGTGCTATCTCAATGAGATCTGCTTTATCATTGCGCCAAACATGAACATTTTCTCCTATAACTTGAAACATTTGGACAAGATTGTAGGTGAAAGAGTCATAGTTATCTATCATCAGAATCATTTTTTGACCTCTCAATGGCCTTAAACATGGCGGCGGCCTTTTTTAAGGTTTCTTGATATTCTTTCCGAGGAGACGAGTCATACACAATACCCGCTCCCACTTGAACAGAGAGTTTATTTTCAACAATTGAAATAGTGCGAATGGTGATACAGAAGTCAATGTTGCCGTTGAAACCGAAATAGCCTACAGCTCCGGCATAAGGTCCCCTTGGCGATGGTTCCAGTTCACTTATAATCTCCATGGCTCTGATCTTGGGTGCCCCAGTAACGGTGCCGGCAGGAAAGGTTGCCGTGAACAGGTCGAATCCATCCACCTGGGGTTTCAATAACCCTTCCAACCTGGAGACAATATGCATCACATGGGAGTAATGCTCCACCTCCATAAATCGGGGTACAGTGACAGAGCCGGGCATGGCCACCTTCCCCACATCGTTTCTGCCCAGATCGACCAACATAATATGCTCGGCCCGCTCCTTGGGATCTGTTAGGAGTTCCTTTTCCATGGCCTGATCCTCTTCAGGGCTTTTACCCCTTGGCCGGGTGCCTGCTATGGGTCTGAGCTCGATCTTTCCATCCGTCAGACGGACAAGAATTTCAGGAGAAGACCCTATTAACCTTATCTCCCCAAAGTTGAGATAAAACATATAAGGCGATGGATTGATGCTCCTCAGATTCCGGTAGAGGGTGAAATCATCACCAGACAAATCCCCTGAAAATCTCTGAGAGAGGACCACCTGAATCACATCACCGGCAACGATATGCTCTTTCGCCTTTCGGACAGCCTCATTAAAATCATCTTCATTGAAATTGGACTCAAGATCGGTCAGGGAAAAAGGGGCTTTCTCTGATATAGAAGACATAGGTCGTTGTAGTTCGGCAATGGTCTCATTAACCTCTTCACAGGCCAGATCATAGAGCTCTTTCAAGTCGTCGTTTTCCCCTAAATAGGCAAAGGCGATCACTTTGATCTGGTGTGTTAGATGGTCAAAAATGATCAGGCGCTTTGAGGCTGTAAAGAGAATTTCGGGCATCACTGTGTCTTCAGGTGAAATCCCGGGAAGATGTTCCCATTTCCTGGCCAGGTCATAATTGACATACCCCACAAGTCCTCCCTCAAACGTTGCGAGCTCTTTGATTGTCACAGGTTTTATGTCCTTGATTGTGTCTCTTAAAACCTGCAAAGGATCCTCCACATCCTTTAATGTCTTTTTTTCTTTTCCTATTGATATTTCCATTTCCCGATGACGTGACAGGGCTATGAGATAGGGCTTGTAGCCGATAAAGCTGTATCGTCCCCATTTCTTGCCGCCATCAGCGCTTTCAAGGAGGTAGGAAAAGGATTTGTCTTTAATCTTTAAATACGTTGAAACCGGTGTTTCCGTATCAGCGAGAAATTCCTGATAGACCGGAATCAGGTTTCCCTGCCTGGCCATTAGCCTGAATTCAGAAAATGAAGGTTTTGTTTCCATCTCGAGTCTCCAAATAAAAAGGCCGTGGGAATTATTGCCCCACGGCCTCTTTTCTCAATGCACCAAACAAAAAAACCGCGGGACCCTGAGAGGGACCCACGGTTTAAAATTTTATGATATCTAATTTAAATTAACGTTGGTGGGCACACCTCCCTGTTAGAGCTGCGCCACCACCAATTTCTAAGATCAGTTGCTAAAATTTGTTTTCTCTCTGACTCCATGGTTGACACTTATAGACCTACGCACAAACAATGTCAAGAAAAAAATAAAAAAATCCTTGACAAAAGTATTTCAATGAGTTACTTGTTCTCCACTATTTAAATTGAAAGGGTCAGTGACAGATATGAATTTCAGTTATCAACCATGGCAGAGCCTCTATTTTTATTTTTACGGGAGAGGTATGCCCATGTGCTGATAAGCTGATTTCTGAAAGTTTTAAAGCCGCGGGCAAAAAAATTGCCCGCGGCTTTTTTTTTGGTGGGATGAAGACAGGTGTTATGAATATCGTTCTGATCGGATACCGGTGCAGCGGTAAAACAACCGTAGGTAAGATCCTGGCACATGATTTGGGGAGGCAGTTTGTGGATACGGACAGGCTAATGGAGGAAAAGACAGGTCTTGCCGTCCATGCCTGTGTATCGGAAAAGGGCTGGAAGCATTTTAGGCGTATCGAAAGGAAGGTCGTTGAAGAGATCGCCTCAAAAGACAACGTGGTCATTGCCACAGGGGGAGGGGTAGTAATTGATCAGGAGAACGTGAAGGCCCTAAAGAAAATTGGATGGGTCGTGTGGCTCCACACCGACGCGACGGTTATCAGAGATAGGATGAGAAAAGAAGGAAAGGCGGGCAAATTACGGCCACCCCTTTCCGGGGCCGACTCCTTAGACGAAATTGATCAAATCCTCCAAGAGAGGAGACCTTTCTATGAACACGCAAGCGATTATACAGTGGACACAAATGGGCAGTCCCCTCAAAAGATGGCTCAAGTGATTATGAGGGCCCTTTCACGCAGGGATAAAAACCATCAGGGGGGGCAATAAAGTGGCGGGAAATTCCTTTGGCCAGGCATTCAAGATCACCACCTTCGGAGAGTCGCACGGAAAGGGCGTTGGAGTGATAATAGACGGATGCCCTTCCAAGATTCCTCTCTTGGAGAAGGACTTTATAAAGGAGATGGCAAGGCGCCGACCAGGCCGAACGTCTTTTGATACCCCGAGATCGGAATCGGACCAGGTAGAAATAGTTTCGGGCGTTTTTGAAGGGCTTACCACAGGCGCACCGATTGCCCTCTTTATCCGTAACCACGATGTCAAGAGTGAGCCTTACGAAATCCTCCGTGAGCTTTTCAGACCAGGGCATGCGGACTACACCTATTTCAAGAAATATGGTCATTTTGATTTCAGGGGTGGGGGAAGGTCCTCCGCGCGGGAAACAGCTGCAAGGGTCGCTGCCGGTGTGGTAGCCCGAAAAGTATTAGAGCCTTTGGGAATGAAGGTCATTGCCTATACCCTTGAACTGGGCGGCATCCGGGCGACAAACATTGCCCCTGAGGTGATCGATACAAATCCCTTTTATTGCCCTGACGCAGATGTCGTAAACCAAATGAGAGATAGGATTTCCAAGATCAGGGAAGAGGGAGATTCCATTGGGGGAATCGTTGAAATCCGGGTTTCCGGGTGTCCGGCGGGGTTAGGAGAGCCGGTGTTTGACAAGTTGAGTGCCGATCTGGCCAAGGGGGTGATGTCGGTGGGAGCGGTGAAGGGGGTTGAAATCGGGGCCGGTTTTGAAGCAGCGAGGCTGAAGGGGTCCCAAAACAATGACCCGATTACTCCAGCGGGTTTCAAGACCAACCGGGCCGGGGGTATCTTAGGCGGTATTTCCAACGGTGAAGACATTTTGCTGCGCGCTGCTGTCAAACCAATCCCCTCTATCGGAAAGCAGCAGGATACCGTTGATCGAGAAGGAAAACCTGCCAAACTCAAACTAACTGGGAGGTTCGATATCTCAGCAGTTCCGCGCATTGTGCCGGT
>JAUWPC010000046.1 GCA_030611815.1 Desulfobacteraceae bacterium | reverse complement strand
ATGCCCGGATGGCCCTAAGTCGTAAGGTCAGAGGGGGTGGCGGCCCTACCCTTCAGGCGCGGCGTTCTCAACCGTGAGCAGCCATTCTCTCAGGGATTGGTTGAGGATCTTCTCTGCATGTTTCACATCGAGCCGATATTTTTCGGGAATAAAGGAGAAATGGGCTTACTCAACCTGTCCTCAAGAGAAAACCTACCACCCGTTCTAAGTGATTGACACTGCTGCATTCCTTGGCGATGGAACAGAAAGGGAGATACCTCTTCATCTCTGAATCACCCGTACCCCAGAAGGGCGGAGATTCCGGGTTAAGCCAGATCACCCTCTTCCCCCTTTTATGCAGCAGGCTCAAGATGCCTGTTTCAGGGTTTCCGTAGTTATTCCTGGCATCGCCTAAGATGAGTACCGTTGTCTTATTTGTGACCTTATCAAGCCAGTTCTCTTTGAAATCCCTGAACGACTGACCATAATCGGTTCGCCCGAGATGTATTCCTAAGCCGACCCCTTTCTGCAGCCTGACCAGGGCTTCATCAACATCGTATTTGTCAAACAGATGGCTGACCTCAACCAAGTTAGAGCAAAAAATAAAGGAGCTGATCTTTGCTACCTCCTCATTGAGGCTGTATAAAAAAAGGAGCATAAACCGTGCAACCGTTTCCACTGAACGGCTCACGTCGCAGAGGGCAACCATGTCCGGCCTGTCAATCTTTTTTGTCTTCCATTGGGGTTTAAAAATCAGCCCCTGATAAGCGATATTCTCTCTCAGGGTTGTTTTCAGGTCAAGGGAGCCCCTCTTCGCCCTTTTCCTTCTCCTTGAATGGTAATCATTGATAGGTTTTACCATTCTTTTGATAATAGCATGCATCCGATGGAAATCCCGCTGCTCTAAGTTGGAGAGCTTCATATCCTTCAGGTATTTGTTCAGGATTTCTTCTGTTGCGGATGCCGCAAAAAGGGAAAACTGTCGCTCAACAAAATCCTTCACCTTGTCAAAGAGGAGATCTCTGCCCTCTTTCAATGCCCCGGCTCTTTGTTGAGTCTGCGCACTTCCGTTAATTGACAGGCTTTCGATATCCCGATTCAGGCCCTCAAGACCCATCTCCTTAAGAATCCTTTGAACATAGAGGCTTTTTTGAGTGAAGAAGTAGATTTCGCTGATCTTTTCCTTTTTGGCAGCCTCTCTCATGGAGATGGAGAGCCCGGTGTTGTCTCCGGAGAGGAGCATCCGGGTGAGAGGGGAGTCCTGGACGTCGGGAGTAGTGGCAGATGAAAAGAGAGGCTGTTCTTCGGGATTCGAAAACCCGTCAAAGGAAAAATAGCTGTCAAAGCAGGCCTTAAAGAGCTCCTTTTCATGCCTGGATTTGGCCAGGGCGGCAGAAAGAGAATCTTGGAGAACCATCCTGTCCTCATAGCCCACAAGTGCAGCGGCCTTCATGGCATCCATGGTTTCAGAAGGTGATATACGCACCCCAGAACCCCTGAGGGCAACTATCAGATCGAGTAATACCTGTTCCATGTATCCTGCTGCCTCAAACTTCTCTTGCTGTCTTCTCAGCCATTTGGTAGAGACTCCCATTCACAATCTCAATATCGGCCTCGAATTTCAAAAAAATATTGAGGGTATCTTTTATCAGGTCAGGGCGCAGCTCTGTGGCATTCAGAATCATCAGGACCTTGGCCCAATCAATGGTTTCACTGACCGAAGGGACTTTTTTTAGATCAAGTTTTCTGACCTGCTGGATAAAAGAGACCAACTGACCCCTGAGCTTTTCCGGAACATCAGGCGCCCGAACCCGGATGATTTCTCGCTCAAGCTTCGGGTCAGGAAATGGGATAAAGAGATGAAGACACCTCCGTTTAAGTGCCTCACTCATCTCTCTGGTATTGTTACTGGTGAGAAAAACGAATGGCTTTGTCACTGCCTTAATAGTCCCTATCTCCGGAACAGACACCTGAAAATCCGACAGGATTTCTAACAAAAAGGCCTCGAACTCCTGGTCTGACTTGTCAACTTCATCCACCAGGAGTACAGCGCCCGCCTCCTGTTGAAGGGCCTCTAATAAGGGCCTTGGGGCAAGAAAATCACGAGAAAAAAATATATCATCGTACTGATGGATCTTAGACACAGAAGCTGCCAGGCCCTCTGCGCCTTCCAGGAGGTCATTTAACTTATCCTTCAGGATCTGGGTGTAGAGCAACTGCTTCCCATATTTCCATTCATACAGGGCCTTTGATTCATCAAGTCCCTCGTAGCACTGAAGCCGGATCAGCGGTATATCCAAATAAGCGGCAGCGGCCTTTGCAAGCTCTGTTTTCCCGACCCCGGCAGGTCCTTCCACAAGGATCGGTTTTTCCAAATGCCCGGCAAGATACAGGGTGGTCGCAATCTGCTGGCTGCAGATATATCCGGCATCCTCGAATCCTTTTCGGATATCTTCAATAGACTCAAACTTCCGAGCATGTTCTGATTTCATTTAAGCTCTCCGCGCATATCAGCGTGCGTATAATACGGCAGTGTAACCGTTCAACCATCCACTAAATATCAGGAGAATATAGCGATTTCAAGGATTGTTTTTTTATTGGACGGGGAATGATGCCCGAATCGCTTTGCGGCCGGGCTGGGAGAACTGTCATTTGACACGGCGCCTGTTTTGTCCTAAATTGCGTTTCACTGGGAGAGGACCACACGATATTCGCAATGTTCTCCCGGAAATAACCTCAAGGAGATGACATGATATGGGACAATTGATTGTTGACGAAAACAAGTGCAAAAAGGACGGCATCTGTGCGGGCGAGTGCCCCATGGCGATCATCAAACTCAAAGACGGCGACGGGTTCCCGGAGCTGGTGCCTGGGGGCGAGCAGATGTGCTTGGTGTGCGGACACTGTGTGGCGGTATGCCCCCACGGTGCATTGAGCCATAAGCAGGTCCCCATGGAAGAGTGCCCGGCCATTGAAAAGAAACTGGCGATAGACGAAAAGCAGGCGGTGCAATTCCTTCGATCCCGCCGATCCATCCGCTTTTTCAAGGACGAGCTGCCGGATAAGGAGGAGCTCCAGCGGCTTATCGAAATAGCTCGCTACGCACCCACGGGCGGAAACGGTCAATTGGTAGAATGGCTGGTCCTCACCGATCGGGCCAAGATCAAGGAGATGGCCGGGATGACAGTGGATTGGATGCGCAAGGTGTTGGAAAAGACCCCTGAATCCGCCCCTCCATATATGCCGGTTGTCGTGAGTTCTTGGGATATGGGGTTTGACGCTGTACTGAGGGAAGCCCCTGCGCTGGTTGTTGCCTCAGCCCCTAAGGAGGCCGCCAACGGCATGGTGGACGTGACGCTGGCCCTTTCCTACTTTGAACTGGCCGCCCCTAAATTGGGTCTGGGCACATGCTGGGCAGGCCTGCTGCAGGGGGCGCTCCTATCCTCTTCAGCCGCCAGGGAGGCGATAGGGCTCCCCGAGGGGCACCCGTACCACTATCCCATGATGGTTGGGTATCCCAAGAGCAAATATTACCGGCTGCCCCAGCGAAAAACACCCAAGATCACCTGGAAGTGATCGCCGGCATCAATCAGTCCCCTTAAAGGATCGAAAAGTATTGACTCGTTCTGATAAAACTTCCAAGACGTTGGAAGAGAGGAAAAAACTGTGCCCACAAAATCGGAGCTGGATGTCTTTCTAAAACCGCAGTCCGTAACGGTTATCGGTGCCACGGAACGCCCCGGGTCGTGGGGTTCTTTTATCATGGAGGGCCTCCTTTCCAGGCCCTATCCCGGGAAGATCTATCCGGTCAACTATCAGGCGAATCAAGTCTTCGGTATTCGCGCCTACAGGGAGGTCGGGTCGCTTCCCGAATCCCCGGACCTGGCCATCCTCACCATCCCGGCGAAAGCCGTGGAGCAGGCCATTGAAGAATGTGGCCGCAAGGGAGTGAAAGGGATAAGTATTATCACAGCGGGTTACGGAGAAGCCGTTGAGGACGGGAAGAAAAAGGAACAGGAACTGGTCCGCCTTGCCCGTTCTTACGGGATGCGCCTTTTAGGCCCAAACGTGAGCGGTACGTTTAACCTGCACGCCGAATTCAATGGGTCTGCCTCGCCTGAAATGCATCTGGTGAAAAGCAAGCTTGCGGCCGTTTGCCAGGGCGGCTATGCTATTTACGATCTCCTGGCGCACGCCTTTTTCAAGGGGATGGGGGTTGGAAAATTCGTCCATACGGGTAACGAGTCCGATCTAACCACAACTGATTTCCTGGAATATCTCGGACGGGACCCTGATGCAGAGGGCATTTTCATGTATGTGGAGGCTATAAAAGAGGGAAAGCGTTTCCTGGAGGTGGCCCGAGATGTCTCACGTACCAAGCCCATTGTCATGTATAAGGCGGGTAAATTCAGGGGCGCCTCCCGGGCGGCAAAAAGCCACACCGGCGCCCTGTCCGGTATCCATGAAATCTATCAAGGCGCCCTTGCTCAGGCCAACGTTCTTATTTCGCCCACCATGGAACTACTGCTCCCATTGGGGCATGCCCTAATCGAACGGCCGTGTATGTGCGGCAATCGGGTTGTCATTCTGACCATGGGAGGGTCCTGGGGAGTTGCCCTGAGCGATACCCTGGAAGCGGAGGGCCTTCGGGTCCCCGAATTGAGCGAAACACTTCAGTCGAAATTGAGGAACCTGGGCATGCCTGTCCGGGCCTCGGTAAAAAATCCGGTGGATATCGGTGCTTCGGGACTCTTTTTTGATAAGAAACTGCTTTTTACCTTAGGCCGCCATATCTTGACGTCCGGGGAGGCGGACGCGATCATATTGCACGGCATGGCCCGACCGGGTATGCTTGATGAAAACCCGCCCGAAAGGCTTCGGCTGTTTCTGGAGATCAATAAAGAGATCATACGCGGCTATGCAGGGATGGAGGAGGAGTTCGGTCGTCCCGTCTTTATTGGGAGTATCTTCGCCCCATGGGAAAGCCAAGTGATTTACGATCTCAATAAAGAGGGAATACGTATCTACGACCGGCTCGATGAAATTGCACAGATTCTTTCGTTGATGTACCAATACCGGGTCCGCCGGGAATCCATGTATGTTTAAGCGGGATGGATTAAACAAAATTTTCTGGGATGATTTATTGATCTTGCCATTTTGGTAGATCCTGTCAAGTAAGCAATACACCCCCGTTTTGGGAGGGGAAATCTTGATTCCGGACAGCAGATTATCCCTCAAACCAAATATCGTTTCAGCTATAAGGTGTATAAGAATATGGAGGATGAAACCATTAATACCTCAGAAGTCGACAAAAAAACCAAAGGTCTACCCGAACGCGCCCTGGACGGCGTAAAAGTCCTGGAATACTGTTCTCTGGTTAGCGGTCCCTACTGCACAAAAACAATGGCCGATCTGGGGGCCGAGGTGATCAAGATCGAGCCGCCGGTGGATGGGGACCCGGCCCGGCGGATGCCCCCCTTTCCCGAGGACAAACCCCATCCGGAGAAGAGCGGCCTCTTTTTCTATCTCAACACTAACAAACAGGGAATCACCCTCGATCCTGAAACACCCGAGGGAAAACAGATCTTTCTGAAGCTGGCCAGAGATGCGGACATTCTGGTGGAAGACCTTCCGCCCGGGGATATGGAACGGATGGGGCTCGGATATAAAGACCTGAGGGCCATCAATAAAGGTCTCATCGTCATGTCCATTACACCCTTTGGCCTCACCGGGCCCTACCGGGATTATAAGGGCCGCGCCCTGAACATGTCACACGCCAGCGGCCAGGCCTACCTGCTCCCCCTCCTCTCCCCCCACGCGGACAGACCGCCTGTCAAAGTAGGCGGCCACACCAGCGATTACGACCCCGGTCTGGTGGCTGTGGTTGCCGTATTGGCCGCGCTTTACTGGAAGGGCATCTCCGGTCGGGGACAGCACATTGACATGAGCAAGCAGGAGGCCCTGATCTCCATGCAGCGGGTGGAGAGCGTCACCTATGCCAACGACGAGGTCGTCATGACCCGTACAGGCAACAAGACACGCATGCCGGGAGGGGTCCTCCCGTGCAAGGACGGGCACATCGTGGTCATCACACCGGAGGAGCACCAGTGGAATGCCCTTATGACGCTTATCGGGAATCCGGAGTGGTCCAAAGAGCCCTGGTGCAGGGACCGGGAGGCCCGCGCCCAGCATGCCGATGCCATCAACAAACTATTGACCGAATGGACCACACAGCACACCAAAGAGGAAATATTCCGCAAAGGACAGGCCCTGAGCTGCCCTGTCTCGCCCAGCCAGTCGGCCGAGGACCTCATGAAGTCGGAACAGTTGAAAGACAGGGGATTTTTCGCGGAAGTAACGCATCCGTTTTTAGGTCCTTTAAAGATGCCCACCTCCGCATCCCGATTTGCCGAAAGCCCATGGCGGTTTGAATGTCCGGCCCCACTCCTCGGCGAATCCAATGAAGAGATCTATTGTGAGCGGCTGGGGTATAGAAAAGAGGAACTGGAAATGCTCAAGACAAAAGGAGTCATTTAAAATGAAGTCCGGACCCTTAGAGGGCGTGAGACTTACTGAATTTACATCGGCCTGGGCAGGCCCCTATGCCACCTGCCTCCTCGGTTTTCTCGGTGCCGAAATCATCAAGGTGGAGAGCAGGATGCGGCTGGATCATTCCCGAAATCTCTCCTTCAGCACGGGCAAACGGTTCTCCGGGCCTGATGAATCCGAGGTCTTCAACAACCTCAACCTCAACAAGAAGAGTATCACCCTTAACCTGAAGGAGCCCCGGGCCATAGACCTTGCAAAAAAGGTGGTCGGGGTGAGCGATGTGGTCATGGAGAACATGCGGCCCGGAGTGATGCCCAGGCTCGGGCTGGGATATGAGACGCTACGGGAAATAAAGCCCGACCTGATCTATCTCTCCTCTTCGGCCTGCGGGCAGAAGGGGCCGGAGAGGGAATATGTGGGGTATGCCCCCACCTTTGCGGCCTTAGGCGGGGTTTCTTACATCACCGGCTACGAGGACTGGCCCCCCAGCAATTTCATGGGCGCTATTGACCTGCGGAGTGCGACCACTGCAGCCGCGTCCATTCTGGCCGCCTTAGTGCAGAAACAGCGTACCGGCAGGGGACAATACATTGACATGGCCTCCCAGGAAAGCATTGCCGTGCTCATCGGGGATGTGATTCTGGACTATGTCATGAACCAGAGGGTTCAGACACGTAAGGGCAACAAAGGGTACCGAATTGCCCCCCACAACTGCTATCGGTGTTCGGGTGAAGACAAATGGATCAGCATCGCCGTGGCCACCGACCAGGAATGGGAGGGTCTCTGCCGAACCATGGACCGCCCCGACCTTATCACGAACAAGCGGTTTGCCGCTCCCGAGGACCGCTATAAAAACCAGGAGGAGCTTGACCGGATTATTTCGGAATGGACCAGGGACAAAGAGAGCTATGAATTGATGGCACACCTTCAAGCAGCAGGTGTTGCCGCTACGCCCACACTCAGCAGTAAAGGACTTTTCAAGGACCCCCATGTTCGTGACCGGGGCGTCTTCCTCCAGGTGGAACATCCCGCGATCGGCAATGACTGGGTCATCGCCCCGCCCTGGCGGCTGTCTGAAACCCCGGCACAAATCAACCGGCACGCCCCCCTCCTCGGGGAACACAATGAGTATGTGTTTGGCGAGCTTTTGGGCATGTCATCGGTTGAGATAAAGCGTCTGGAACAGGAAAAGGTGATTTATTAGAAGAGCCGGCATTACCGAGATTTTTGCAAAAATTTGACCTGTGCGGTTAAAAAATGAGCCACAGACTCAGAGACAAAGAGGAAACCATGAATAAACCCCAAAACATCCATCGAAAACCGGCCGGTATGGCCCACATATATACCCTCTGCCTCCTTTTTCTCTTAGGGACTTTGATTGATCCTGGCTATTGGGCATCCAGGGCCTATGCGGATGAAACCATCACGATCGGTGTCCTGGAAGAGCCCAAGACACTGAATATATGGCTGGCCTCTGATGCCTGGTCCAACAAAGTCCTCTGCCAGCTTTATCAACCGCTCTATATTCGAGAGCCCAAGGATTTGAAATTGGTCCCATGGCTCGCTGCGGATGATCCGGTGTATGATCCGGCCGCCCTATCCTATACAATAAAAATCAGGCCCTGCAAATGGTCGGACGGCTCCGAGTTGACCTCAGCGGATGTGGCCTTTACGGGCAATCTCATCAAGACCTTCAAGGTCCCCCGCTTTCTGGCCAACTGGGAGTTTATCAAGAAGATTGAGACCCCGGATAAACACACTGTGCGCTTTCTCCTTAGAGAGCCCAAGGCTATCTTCCTGTCCAGGACCCTCACCACGCCCATCGTTCAGAAAAGGAGGTGGGAGGCCATTGCTGCCAAGGTAAAAAAAATGAAAAACCCGCTTTTGGCGCTGCTCAGGGAGAAGGTGACCGACCCGGTGAGCAACGGACCATTCGTCTTGAAGGAATGGCACAGAGGGGACTCCCTGTTCCTTGAAAAGAACGAGCATTTTTTCGGCCAGGGAAAAGAGATCTCGGGGTATCTCTTAGGGCCTTATATTGATGGCATCATATACAAGTTTTTCGGGACCACCGCCGCCGCAGTCCTCGCCCTCCTCAAGGGAAGCATTGACATGTTCTGGTGGGGGCTTCAGCAGGGCTATCTTCAGGACTTGGAGAAAAACAAAGACATCAGGATTTTCACCAATGAGAAAAGCGCCCTTTACTATGTGGGATTTAATGTCAGGAAGAAGCCCTTTGATGATATCCACGTCAGGAAGGCCGTCGCCCTGTTAACGGATAAGCGTTTTATTACCAGAAAGATCATACAGGGATATGCCTTGAGGGCAAACTCCATCGTCCCGTCCAGCAATGTCTTTTGGTATAATCCAAACGTCCCTACATATGGTGAGGGGCTTTCAAGAGAGGATCGGATTCGCAAGGCCTATGCGGTCCTCAGCGAAGGCGGGTACACGTGGGAACGTTCGCCCGTCACCCTGGAAGGAAAGGTGGTCAAAGGGGAAGAAATCCGCCTGCCTGATGGTAGCCCCATGAAGAGCTTTACCATCCTCACGCCTCCTGCGGATTATGACCCGCAAAGGGCCATGGTAGGGCTCATGATTCGGGAGTGGGTCAAGATATTAGGAATGCCTGCAACATCCAAACCAATGCCTCTGGGACCCCTGATTCAACAGGTCAAGACACACCGTCAATTTGATCTCTTTGTGCTGGGCTACGGCAACCTCTCATTAGATCCGGACTATTTGAGAAATTTTTTCATCTCGAGAAATGATAAACCCAAAGGCAGGAATACCAGTGGGTACAGTAACCCCCGCTTTGATCGCATTGCCGACGCCAGTGCCGGCGCCATGGACTTGGAAGAGCGAAAAAAACTCATATGGGAGATGCAAGATATCATAATGCACGATCTCCCCTGGCTCCCCCTTTACAGCCCAAAACTGGCCGAAGGGGTGCGACGGGACAGGTTCACAGGATGGGTTTCAATGGTGGGAGGTATCGGCAGCCGCTGGTCGTTCTGCACTATCAAGCCGGTTAAAAAAGGCAATCTCCGCGACTAAGACAGGGGACTGTTTGTCTGTCTTTCGACGCCCTACAATGTGATCATCGATCCTACGCTGTTGAGGATAAACTCATCCGGGAATTTCTGCGACATCTGCTGGATGGCCTTCCAGCCGGTGCAGTGCATGGGGGAGAGAAACTGCGGCCGGATCTTTTTCAATTCCTGAATGGTCTGGTCGATGATCTTTTCAAAATAGGGGCCAGACAGGTGAAATCCCCCGATAACCCCATGGATCCTTTCGATACCGGTCAGCTTTTGGGCATGAAAAATCGTGTTGATGATGCCTGCATGACTGCAACCGGCAATGACCACCAGTCCCTTTCCTTTAAGATGTATCACTAAGGCCTGATCGTCTAAAATGGGATCCTTCTCAATCTTTCCATCCCGTTCCAAAACGGCATTGGGAAGGCCCTTCTCAAACAATGTGACCCGTTCCACTTCGCCGGTTACCATGATCCTATCACCAGCAAGGGATGTGGGCGTTTTGCTTTCCACAAGGTCGATGTTCCGTTTTTCGAGATCCTCTTTCACTAAGGTTTGCGGAAACAAGAGTCTCCTGCCATCGGGCAGACCGAAAAAACGGGGGCCTGCAAAGGCGGCCGGATGAAGGACAAGGGGGATCGCGCCGGGTATTTTATCAAGGACGGCATACAGGGAACCGGTATGATCCATATGGCCATGGCTCAATGCGATGGCCTCCACCTCAGTGAGATCCACCTGGAGTTGGTCCAAATTATGCGGCACCCCTATCTTGCTGTATCCCGTATCGAACAGCATGGTATGCTTCTCTTTACCTTCATACACGGTCACCAGCAGGGACAGTCCATGCTCTGCAAGGAGGGTGTCCACCGGGATCGTCCCGCTTTCTGACAGGGGAGGGCGGGTGATCACCTCGGTATTGGTGAGCAATACATCCACGTAGTTGTCAATCACGGCCAGGATCTCAACACGATCTACCTCTTTAAGTGGTACAGACGGTTTGTTCATGGTTCTAACCCCCTAAGTTCTCTGCTCGCATAATTGTTCGTATGACAAATAGACTATTCCCTTCCGCAGGTCAGCTACGTGCGCATCAACAAATTTGAATATCAGGAAAATAGGCCGATTTCAACATGTTTTCCCTCAACCATTCAGACATGCGATAATAATCCTTACAGGAGAGAACTAAAACTGCAATTTCTCAGGAAAACCGCGGTATCAGGAATATGGAGGTTCATGGCGCCACACACAGCTCGATTTATTCAACACTTTGCCTTGACAGCCGCAAGACGTTAGAACTATGAATGGGGCGGCAAATCGTATCCCATTGTGTGAACCAGGCGTTCAAGGAGAAGAGACTCATGGCCGATATTCTATGTTTTTCAAGGAACAACGCTACTACAGTGGAACAGCCCGACGAGGAAACCATGGTCTCCTCTTGCCGCTTGCAGGATACCCTTACGGATCTCCTGGTGGTGATCCGAGTGAGGACCCCTCATCTTGAAATCACTGACATTCAGGGAGAGATTCGCCGTTCTTTAGAACCCGAAACCCCCCATATCCATGAAACCCTTCGAAAGGTGATTGGTGTACGGGTGGGACCTGGTATCAAAAAGATCGTCACAGGTCTTATGGGAAAGAGCGCAATCGAAAAAAAGCTGGTCTTCATGATCGGGGAGTGCTGTAACGGGATTATTCTCTCTTTTACCAAACAGGTCCTTCTTGGGGCGCCCGAGGACAAAGCCAAAGAAAGGGAATTTTTTGCCACCATGGTCAAGAACAGTCCCCGGTTGTACAATAGTTGTGCGGCCCTTTCGCCCGAAAGCCCACTAATGGATGGGATCGAGCCCCCCTGAGGACCGGCAGCACCTTAACAGTGGATCTACGCCTTATAGTTCCACAGGAGAAAGGTATCGACCATGTTGACCTTCAGCAGAAACAAGCTTGTCAGTATTTACAGAAGGGATGAGGGCATCTTGCTCGTCCGTGGCATTCTTGAGGACGACATCTATGGCATGGAGGTGGTTGTGTCCATTACCCTGCCTGACCTGGAAATCGTTTCCATCCAGGGCAAGTGGACACGCATGGAGAACTCGGAATGCCCCAGGGCCGTGCCCTTTCTTCAGGAAGCAGTGGGATTCCATCTGTTGGAAGAGGGATTCAGGCAGAGGGTCCAGAAAACCGTGGGTCGGAAGTCCTGCAGGCATTTTGCAAACATCCTGATGGAATGCTGCGATGCGGCGGTGGATGCCGCTTCGGTAATCCGAGTTGAAGCGGAAAGGGGCGGTAAGAACAATCTTCCCCTGAAAGATTCACTTGGGGCAGAGAATGAGAATGCGAAGGACCCTATCCAAGCCGGGGAAGACCTTGAGCCGGAGATGGCGAAACCCGTCGAGGCAGACTCCGTCGAGGGATTGGTTATTGATCTCCACGTTCATACCTCGGAGGCTTCCCCCTGCAGCTCGGCGCCGCTCGGGGATTTGGTGACCGAAGCCAAGCGCATTGGGCTCGACGGGATCTGCCTGACCGACCATAACCATGTATGGGACCCTAAAACGCTGGCGGAGTTGAGACAAAGACACGACTTTCTCATCCTGCGAGGAAACGAGATTGCCACCGATCAGGGCGATATGCTCGTCTTCGGATTTGATGAGGATATCAAGGAGGTCATGCGGCTGGACGAACTCAGGAGAAAGGTCCTCAAGACCGGCGGCTTCATCATTGCGGCCCACCCCTTTCGAGGTTTCCTCACCTTTGGAATCGGTCAGTTAGGGCTCACGCCTGAAAAGGCCATGGAGCGGCCTCTTTTTCAACACGTGGATGCCGTCGAAGTCCTGAACAGCAAAGTATCCGACAAGGAGAATCACTTTTCTTCTCAAGCGGCTGCAGGTCTTGGCCTGCCGGGAACCGGAGGAAGCGATGCCCACGAAGTGGAAGAGGTGGGGGTTTATGCGACCCGGTTCAGTGATACAATTACGAACGAAGAGGAGCTGGTTGAGGCCTTGAAGGGGGGGAGCTATTCCCCCATTACATTCCGAAAGGGTAGAGGTGAAAAGGAGTAGTGGAAATGGAAAAAGAGCGCGATTGGGAGAAAATCATCCGGAGGATGGAGCTTTTGATGAGGCTCAAATCGTTTCCAGTGGCCTTCAAGATGTTGGAAAAAAAGGAGGATCTTAGCAAGATCCCATTTATGCGGAGGCCCGGCCACAAGATTACCCTCTGCCAGATGATTACCCTTGTGAGGAATTTTGATTGGACTGTTGGCATTGAATTAGACGATTTTATGAATCCGACCTGCCCCTCGATTCTTGGCTTTACCGAGGTCCCCGAGGCCAACAGGGACGGTACATTTCGAAGCATCGTCTGGGTTAAGACAAAGGAAGAGGGCCGGAAATATGAGGCATCCATACCCCGTCTCCCCTTAGGAAAGTATGAAGCACTGGCAATGGCCCCCCTGGCCTATAAGCCGTTTGAACCAGATATCGTCCTTATTTACGCGAATCCCGCCCAGATGATGCTTCTGATAAACTCCCTCCAGTTTGAAGATTATGAGGTGATGCAGTTTTTTTGCGTGGGCGAATCCTCATGTTCGGATGCCATTGTTAGGTGCTACCTCACGGGAAAGCCCTCTCTAACGATCCCCTGTTATGGAGAACGCCGTTACGGGCACGCGCAGGATGAAGACCTGGTTATGGCTGTTCCTGCCGGGATGATGGAAAAGGCCTTGAGGGGGATGGAGACCCTTTACCGGAGAGGCATCCGGTATCCGATCAGTTACGCAGGCGCTGAACAAGACCTGACCTCAGCCTTCCCCATGTCCTATGGGGGACTTAATCAACTGGAAGCTGTCAGGGGAAAAGACAACCGCCTGCTGTTGGGGGTGACCGGCGGTATTGCCAGCGGAAAGACTACCGCAGCCAATATGTTGAAGGAGTTAGGCGCTCCCATCATTGATTTTGACGTTATCGCAAGGAAGGTGGTCGAGCCGGGACAGCCCGCCTTGGATGCAATAGTAGAATATTTCGGAAAACAGGTCCTTCAAGAAGATGGGACCTTGGACCGGAAAAAGGTTTCAGATATTGTTTTCAGGGATTTTGAAAAGAGAAAAAAACTGGAAAGCTTTACACATCCTCGGATAAATGAGGAATTTGTCAAACAGGTAAACGAAATTGCGGCAAAGGACCCGGATGCGATCATCCAGGTGGTGATCCCGCTCCTGATCGAACTGAACCTGCAATACATATTTCACAAGGTTCTGGTGGTTTACATCTCACAGGAAGAGCAGGTAAAACGCTTGGCCGAACGAGACAGTATCACCATGGAAGAGGCCGCGAATATCCTCAAAGCCCAGTTGCCTATCGATGAAAAAACGGGATATGCTGATTTTGTAATCCATAACGACAAGACGTTGGATGAGACAAAAAAGCAGGTAGAAGACCTGTGGCAGACCTTAAAACAGATTCAAAAGGAGAGGGCCGGGTAGGGTAGGGATTGATGATTTATGATTGTTGATTGTCGACTGAGAAACAGGAAGAAATAGAGGAGTTTAGGGGCTGCAAGACTGGAAGAGTCCTCTTAGCGCCTGGAGAAAAAATGGAAAACGATATCAAGTGGGTAAAGACACACTGCGCACGAATGGACCACGGCGGATGCGCCCTTATGGTGGGCGTAAGAGATGATA
>JAUWPC010000286.1 GCA_030611815.1 Desulfobacteraceae bacterium | reverse complement strand
TGCCATTGTCCTTGCATCTTTAGTGATTGGCTCATCTCTCATTGTCTTAGCTGGCATCCCTCCTAAATGGCATGACATACCTGTTATCGGTCTGGCAGGATTTGTTATTGCCGGCGTAATGGGGTTCTGGCTCCTCATAAGTATCTTAAGGCGCGGTAGTATGTAGTGCCTGAACTAAAACTGTCTTTTTCGCCCATATCTGCGTCAGACTCATCAGGCACTCAGTCATCTGAGTGCCTGATCGTCTTCCTTGATCTGAACGAAAAATCCTAGTTTTCGTTCGGACACTACGTAAATGCCTTAAAAGAACAATTCACATGAAATTCCCCCTTGACATTCTGGCTCCCTCCTATAAAATACCATATAGAGAATTATTAATATCGTATTTGGTACTACATCATGGTTAAAAAGAGCCCCACTCGCGCCCCTGCAGTAGATCGGGCACTTGACGTCATCGAGCTTTTGGCGCTCCGCGAAAGTGCCCTGCCCCTTTCAGAGATACTGACAAAACTCGCTATTCCGAGGCAGTCTCTGATCAGGATATTAAACACACTTTGTGACAGGGGAGTGGTAGACAGGACCGGTCAAAGGGGCTTTTACCGTTTAGGAATGAGGCTCCTCTATTTTGGGGACAGGCTGCAGGATAAGATCAAGCTTCGTTCCATTGGCCGGCCCCTGATGCAGGAACTGGCAGACAAAACCCACAAGACCGTTGAGCTATCTACTTTAGACCGGGATCAACTTGTCCTGATAGAGCAGATTGAGGGGACCGAAGGTATCCGGCTTTATACCCGGATCGGAAGCGCATACCCCTATTTCCACGCCGTTGCCGTTGGAAAAATATATTTGGCGCATATGGAGGCGGAAAAAAGACAGAAGGTCCTTGCGACAATCGGTCTTCCTCCTGTGACAGAGCACACCATTACCGACATGGATCAACTTGAAGAGGAGCTAATGGGAATCAGGGAAAAGGGATATGCATTTGAGGACCAGGAGTTGAGAAAGGGTGTCCGGAGGATAGTGGCCCCTATATACGATCATCGAAATCATCTGGTCGGTTGCGTAGGGGTTGCCGCCACAATCTTCAGTTTTGAAATGGATGACAGAGAGAGTATGGGACGGAAGGTCGTTGAAACGGCCAACCAGATCTCATACGGTATGGGTAAGGCAAAATGAGACAGTTTTTCTATCCCTCTAACATAGCTGTTTTTGGTGTGGCGGCCCAATCCTCGAAAACTGGGCCAAGGAATCTGGCCAAAAATATTATTTCCAACTGCTTAGAAATGGGCTTCAAAGGCGCAATCCATCCGGTAGGGAGGGAGCCTGGCAATGTTCATGGCAAGAAGATAATAACCGACCCCTGGTCTTTGCCCCAAGGGATCGAGTTGGCGGTGATCTTAGTCCCTGCTAAGTTTGTTGCAGAGGCACTGGACATCTGCGGACGAAAGGGGATTCTCCACGCAGTCATTTCCACAGGGGGTTTCAAGGAATTCAATGACCAAGACAATCAGGCGGAGAGGGATACTATCAGTGTAGCCAAACGATATGGTATTCGCTTTATTGGGCCGAACTGTATCGGTGTCATATGTACCGGATCAGGCCTTTGCACCCCATTCAACCCCATGCGAGCCAAAAGGTTCAAGAAAGGACCTGTTGGCCTGATCGTCCAGAGCGGTGGCGTAACCACTCAATCGGCCTATTACTTCTCTGAAGAACATGTGGGTTTTTCAAAAATCATTAGTGCGGGCAATAAGTTAGACCTGAATGAAATCGATTTCCTCCGGTATCTCATTCATGACGATGAAACAGAACAAATTCATATGTACTTGGAGAGCATTGAAGACGGAAGGGAACTGACAAGGCTGGCCAAGAGTTCGAAAAAGCCGATTGTCATTTTCAAGTCCAACGTGAGCAAAACAGCATCCAAGGTCGCCTATTCCCACACGGCAGCCCTTTCAAATGACGACCAGATCGTGGACGGCGCCCTGAAACAGGCGGGGATTGTGCGTGTGGAAGACCTTCATCACATGACTGTGGCTGCTAAGGCGCTTCAGCTCCCCCCCCTGAGAGGGAATCGATTGGCCGTTATATCTCTGTCCGGCGGCTATTCCGTAATATTAGGGGATGCCTGTGAGCGCTATGGCTTTAAATGCCCCTCATTGCCATCTGAACTTATGAATAAAATTGAAGGTTTCCGGCGGGCAGGGGTTATCCGCATGTCAAACCCCATGGATTTTGGTGATGTTCATGATATCAAGGCCCTGGCATTCACCTTAGAACATTGTCTGGAACTGGATGATATTGACGGTGTTGTTTTGTCATTCATGTACGAACCTGAGATGGTAAAGCTGTTTGGAGGGGGAATCGGCAGTCCTGAACAGATGCTTAACTTCATAAGAAAGCTGTGTAAAAAAAGCAACAAACCGATAGCCCTCAGCTTTTTCGCGGAGAGACGATACATCGAGGACTTCAAGAGGTTAAACACCTTCCCTGTTTTCACCGATCCTGTAGAAAGCGTAAGGGGGTTACGCCTGCTACGGGATTACTGGCGGGGAAAGGAAACAAATTAGAGACAAAACAATCGGTAAAAATTATGAAAAAAGCAAACCATTTTTTAGAAGATTTTTTCACCCCCAAGTCAGTCGCTATCGTAGGGGCAACCAATAACGCCTTTAAGATGAATTTTCGCGTGCTGGAGAACTTGGTGAATCTCAACTTCCAGGGACAGGTCTATCCGGTCAATCCCGGTGCAGATGAAATATTAGGGATCAGGGCCTTTGCCGGCCTGCAAGATATCCCGGATAAAATCGACCTGGTCGTTTCTGCTGTTCCCGCTTCAAAAACCTTCGATATTGTCAAAGACTGCCATGAAATAGGGGCTAAGCGTCTGGTTATCATTTCGGGCGGTTTTTCTGAAGGAGGCCAGGAAGGCCGAAAGCTCCATGATGATATACGGGATTTTACAAGAGAAAAGGGTATTCGAGTACTGGGTCCCAATACCTTGAGTCCTATCAATTGTGCGAACCGTCTGGCAATCAGTTTCAACCCCATCAAGAATATGGCGCGCGGAGGTCTCTCTTTTGCCTTTCAGTCCGGTTTTTACGAACCCAAAATAAACTGGATCCTATCTCATATGGGGATCAATAAGATGCTCGATATGGGCAACAAAATGGACATCAATGAGGTAGACGCCTTAGAGTACTTTTCCGGGGATGAAGATACAAAGGTCATCGCCATGCATATTGAGAGCCTGAAGGGAGATGTCAGCAATTTTTTTGATCTGCTCAAATCCGTATCAAAGGAAAAGCCTACCATCATCTTAAAATCGGGCAGAACCCCTGCAGGCTCAAAGGCAGCGGCATCCCACACCGGGTCCATTGCCCGCGAAAATGATCTGATCTTTGACGGGATGATCAAACAGACATCCGCCATTAGGGCCCAGAATATGGATGAGTTTTTTGACCTGGCAAAATCATTCGCGTTCCTTGAGTTACCAAAGGGAAAAGAGCTCGCTATTATTACCCTTTCCGGGGGTGAAGGCGTCATGGCCACTGATTCCTGCGGGATGAATGGTCTCAATATGGCTTCTCTGAGCAGGGACACTTACCAAAGGCTCAAAGAGATCTATCCTCCGTGGGAAATTCCTTTAAATCCCTTTGACGCCGGTGTCTGTATGGAATTTCACCTTTCTGATCTTATCTCGTTTTTCCAGGCCCTAACTGCCATACCTCAGGATGAAAATGTGGATTGTATAATTATGCAGATGCCGCCAAACCTCTTCGCCGCCATATTGACAAATCCGGATTTCCCGGCAAATATGATGGAAACCATGAGAGATCAGTTCATCCAATGGCTGGTGAGTGTCAAGGAATATGGAAAGCCTTTCGCCATGTGGTGTACCACAATGGACTCGCAGGAAATGAAATTGGTTGAAATGCTGGAAGCCCGTTCCCTGCCGGTATTTCAATCCTCTGAAAGGGCTATTAAGTCGTTTGCCGCCATATATAGATATGCCCAAAAGAGTTCGCTGAATTAGAAAGCAAAGGAGCTCGGTCCCCGCAAAGTGGCCGTCCTCTTCCCTGATGCCCCTGATCTGATGCGCGCCGCAAAAGATGGGATAAAACAGGGCCTAATAGAGCCTGTAATGGTTTGTAATCGTGTCCGGATCGAGGCTGTGGCCAGTGAAGTCAACCTGCCGCTCCAAGACACGGAAATCCTTGATCAAGAAAATCCCCAAGAGACTGCCGATCTCTGCTTGGGGCTCAACAAAAAATAACTTAGCAGAATTGGCGCCCAGATTCATGTTAGATTCGGAGTCTTCGCTTACCTGTGGTTTGCGATCGGACGAAGATGACGTGAAGACGGGATGTCCCGCTTCAGCGGGATAAATTTATTTTTTGTTGAGCCCTTAAACGTAGGAATGGCGCATCTGGAGATAGCCAAGACATGGAAAACAAAAAAAAACTTATAGCCCAGCTCCATGACCTATTCAACCCAAAATCGGTAGCCATCGTGGGACTGCCCCGGGGGATGAAGATGGGGAAGCTTTTTCTCATGGCCCTCCAGGAC
>JAUWPC010000403.1 GCA_030611815.1 Desulfobacteraceae bacterium | reverse complement strand
TGGGGGCTCTCCTTTTGATATTGTTGAAGGGATAAAATTTCTGCAAGGAGGAGATTTTGTTTCTATGACCGGAGATGTTATCTGGAATAAAGACCAGCGGAGCGTCCCTGTTCGATTTCTTGGTCATGAAGCCCATCTTCCCGAAACGCCCCATCTTTTTGCGCTGCTCTCGGGTACCCCGCTCTTTATCTTTTTTTCCTACCGTATTAGCAGAAGGACTTACCATTTTTCAATAACCAAGCCGATTTACGTTAAATCTGCTTCACGTGCCGAAAGGAAGGAAGCGGTTAGAAAATCGGCCCAGGAATATGCTGAGATCCTGGAACAGTCTGTTCGGAATCATCCCTTTCAGTGGTATCATTTTGAGCCTTTTCTCGGAAAGAAGATTGATTAACTTTGCGACATATCTGGTATTATCGATTCAATTTGACATTTAGCTTCCACTAAAATATGTTAAAAACTTGATAATCGTTCATAGGTCCAGGGTTTCCCGCTGAAAGCGGGATTGGCAACGAAATGGAACGAGACCAATAATATGACACGAGAAGAGATACAATCGAAAATCTTGATTGTTTTTAAAGAGGAATTTGAGATAACAAATCCGGGATTAGATGAAAACCTGACGGAAAAATACGATTTTGACAGCATAGATGCTTTAGAACTCCTGGGTGAAATTGAAACGCTGTTAGGCTCAGAACTCACCCGTGATGAAAAAAAAGCGTCTATGGATATTAGAACAATCAATCAAATCTGTGACTATATTGAACAGCTTGCCAAAAAGAGGTCTTCATAAGGAAGTCCCATCATATCTCGGCAAACGGGAGTATCATGGAAAAAAGGGTGGTAATTACGGCGTCATCGGCTATAACTCCGATTGGCCACCATAAGGACGAAATAATTGATAGTCTTGTTAATGGAAAATCCGGCGTAAAGGAATTGCGTGACGATAAGCTCCTGACTGCCTACGTCGCATCCAAGGTCTTTGGAACGGTCAGTTGCCCAATCGAATTTGATTTTGAGCGTAAATATCGCAAGACCATGGGCCCGGTTGCATACTATGCCTGTCAGGTAGTAAAAGAGGCCCTCGAATCCTCAGGCCTGGACAAGGGATTTATCTCTTCAGGAAGGCTTGGCGTTGCCTTCGGATCAACCCACGGGAGTCCCACTGTCCAGAGAGAGATATACAAAACTTTTTTCAGCCACTCTCAATCCAAATTCTCTTCGATAGGTGCAGTAGATTACCTTAAATCAATGGTTCATACCACTGCCGTCAATATAACAAAAATGTTCGGCATAACAGGGCGGGTAATCTCTTCTTCTACTGCCTGCACAACCAGCAGTCAGTCCATTGGATTTGGTTACGAGGCTGTCAAGTACGGCCTGCAGGATGCCATGATCTGTGGAGGGGCCGACGAATACGATACCACTACCGTTGCGGTATTTGACAATCTGCTCGCATGCTCAACTGACTTTAATGATACGCCGCACCTTACTCCGCGGCCCTTTGATACAAAGAGAGACGGACTTGTCGTGGGCGAAGGGGCAGGGGCACTGTTATTGGAAGAGTATGAATTTGCCAAGAAGAGGGGGGCAGACATAATTGGTGAAGTGATAGGCTTCTCATGTAATAACAATGGCGGAGACCTTATCCTGCCCAACATGAACGGCATAACAGAAACCATCAAGCTTGGACTCAAGAACGCCAGGATTGGGCCTGACGAGGTAGATTTTGTATGCGCCCATGCCACTGCCACAAAGATGGGAGACGTTGCCGAAGCCATGGCCATTTACAAGGCTTACGGTGATGCGCCCTATGTGACCGGGCTCAAGAGTTATATGGGCCATACCATGGGATCTTGCGGGGTCATAGAGGCTATTATCACACTGTACATGATGGAGCAGGGCATCATAGTGCCAACACTGAATCTTGACGAAGTTGACGAAAGATGCTCCATGATTCGACATACAAAGAAGCTCCGCGAATCTGATATCAGGATTGCCGCTATTCAAAATTTCGCATTCGGCGGGGTCAATACCAGCCTGTTAATCAAGAAGTTTGAATAGACCCTAAATGCCGATCCGGATGCATTTTTTAAAGCGCACTGTTGACCTTCTGGTCACGTTGATTATCTGGATATATTTTATCCCCGGTTTTTTGCTGTTTTTTTTACCACTGTATCTCGCTGCATTCATTTTTTCTTCCAATCGCGAAATCGCCTTCCAAAGGCTAAATAGCCTCTATTACAGGAGTTTTTTTTGCATTGTCCGGGCACTGGTTCCCGGGCTCAAAATCCGCGTTCAGGATGGGTTGACCTCCATTCGATCATCGGTCATCGTATGCAATCACCTGTCCTATCTTGACCCTATCCTCCTGATCTCCCTGTTCCCTAAACACAAAACCATTGTTAAAAGCATCTTTTTCAAGATGCCCGTTTTTTGCTGGCTAATGAAGACCTCTGGCTACATCCCTTCATCGAGTGGGGGGAATGACTCTTTAAGGATAATCGAAAGCATGGAAAGGATGGGAGACTACCTTTCTTCAGGTGGGAACCTCTTTATATTTCCAGAGGGAACCAGGAGCCGGGACGGCAAAATTGGCAAGTTTAACGATGGGGCGTTCAAAATAGC
>JAUWPC010000085.1 GCA_030611815.1 Desulfobacteraceae bacterium | reverse complement strand
GCTGGGCCGTCTCGATATCTTTGTTCCCGCCCTCATTCAATTCCTTCTCAGCAGAGACCTCAGGTTCGCTCCCGCCAAATACGTCGCGGTAGGCCACGGTCAGGATACAGGCCTGAATTGGGAGAGTGAAAATCACACCGATTCCGCATGCTATAGCCCCGATACTGCCGATAATGTTCGAAACAACTGAAAAGCCTAAGAACGGCCAGAAGTTGGGCTTGATCTTGTTGAAACTCTCCACAGAAGCAGGCCAGAATTCTCTCCGCTTGTCAACTATGAGAAATAGGCCGAACATCAGCAGGGCGTGGGCGACAAAAACGATGAAGATGGAGGCTAATTGCCCGATACAGGGGACTAAACCAACAACAATCGACACTAAAAAAAGCGCAATCCCCCATAGGATTACAAAGAGGAGTGAGTCCAAAAAGTAGTCAAACCCTTTGAACAGGGTCCCAACCTCCGGCCTGGGTTCCTTCTTGTCAAGCAACCCTAAGGTGATTAAGACAACCCCCGCGAACATGGGCCCCGCAAGGACCCCGACTGTTACCGCGCTGAGCACAACGGCAATAAGCGAGGCCAGAACAAGTATGCCGAAATTCTCTTTATAAAGGTTGAATCCCTTTTCGATCCACTCACCGAATTTGACTTCAACTTCATCCATTTCGTCCCTCCCAGTTATATTAGGTTCACAGGTTACCCTCTCCCTCCCTTCTGACCACTTGATGTCCCGTAAAGATCATGATACAAGATTTCTCTATAAAGGCAAAGGAGAAATCCATTTGAATTATGAGCAGTTCGCTGGAGAACGGGCACAACCTCGTATGGACAAAGATGATAACAGTGCTAGATCCTGGCCTCGGGATGCACACCCGAGTCTTAGGTCTGTATCAATTATGGAAGAGATTTAACCTTTGAAGAAACTAACACATTTCTTTCTGATTACAGCCCCTTTGTGGATACTCGTCCTCGCCTTTGGGAACTTCTATTTCATAAGCGAGGCAATACCCTTTGATTCCCATGAAACGGCCTCTCAAGGCGCATTGAGCGTTAGTTCAAAAACCCGCCAAGCACAGAATGAATCTCCTGAATTGCAGCTTAACAAGCTGACCCCCGCGCAACAATACGCAGGGGAAATATTAGCCTATCTTTTGCAGGTAGTTCTGGGCCAAGCCGGCCGCCCAGAGTCGAGAGAGGATTGGAAAATAAGAGGGATCGATGAAAAGCTCGATTTCAATAACATTGTTGAAGTCATGACCAATCCGGAGAGAAACCAGCTTGATTTGATGGTTCTTGACATGAACATCCTGGATCTTACAAGGACCCTTTATTATTACGATGAGAAATTGAGCCTATATAAAGGTGATTTCAGCGTTGCGAGTATCTATCCGGCCCCTGAGTTCATAGCCATAAGATTGGTCCTATTGCAAAAAATACATCGAACTGAAAAAATAAACCTAAAGGCCCTTATTGATCGAGAAGAGCTTTTGCTATATCCGGGCTTAGAGCCTTCAAAAAAAGATCTCAATGCCATGAATCTCAAGCCCGCTGAACTGAAACTCATTAAAGATATTATAGAGAGCGAACCACGTATATACCAATATTTGAAATCCCCCTGTCTGATTAAAGCTTTTTATAACACAGGCGCAATCGAGGGTGGGGAATTTGTCAAACAAAGAATTCGTGAAGCAAACTATAAGAGGTATCGGTGCAGCTGCTTTCGAGGGTCGGATAAGCTCGATGCCCTAAAAATACTCTTTTTGCCATCCATTATGAGAGAATTCTATCATGGAGACTTGAACCGGAGTTTGTCTCAACATGGCTTCAAACCAACTGAGTTTTTTGATGAAATGGTGAAAAAATTAGCAGAGGAGATACTTTCAGCAACAAAAACCCGTCTAAGAAAAGAGGTCATCCGCCTGAGAAAAGGCAAACCTGAAATCAGCGTGTCGCAATGGGACAAGCTGTGGACTCGAATTGCAGAAGAAAATATATCGTTTTATATTGAAGATGAAAGGCCTCTTGTAATATATCCTGAAAATGCCGAACAGGTGATCCGAGATGTCTGTCCCGAGGCTGACTTTGCGGTCATCCTTTTAGGCAGAAATATCTACAAATCAATATTTTTTGATAAGACCAGAGACGTTTATCCCTCTGTTGATCGTCTTTATATAGGCATAATGGATATAAAGCACTCAGAAACAAAAGATGAAACGGAAAAGATCAGCGAATTCATCTGTTCAAGGCTCAAGGATCGTATACGTAGGATGGTCGGGAAGGTGAAGCCCTAATGCAACCTCAAGGTTGCAAAAATTATCAGCGCCTGTTAAGAAATATCTGTTCGCGGGCGATAACATCAATTTCCGTTTTCATCTCCAGGCCCTTGGAAATAGGGGAAGTTAGGGGAAGGAATAGCAAAAGCGCCTTGACTTAAGAGAGGGACTGAAATGAGATTTGTCATCATAGGCGGAGATGCTGCAGGAATGAGTGCGGCAAGTCGCGCCAAGAGAAACTCACCTGAACTAAAAGTGACGGTATTGGAGCAGACAGGCGATGTCTCATACAGCGCCTGTGGCATGCCCTATAACATTGCCGAGGCCGGACGCGCGATAGACGACCTTGTGGTTCGCCGGGCCCACGTGTTCAGGGAAAAACAGGGGATCGACTTGAGGACCGGCCATTCTGTTCAGGAGATTGACCGGAGTTCGAAGAGGGTCAGAGGCATAAATACTGCCGGCGAGCCCTTTGAGATTCCCTATGACAGGCTTTTGATTGCCACGGGGGCCTCGCCTGTCAAACCGGATCTGCCGGGGTTTGACACCCCAGGCGTTATGGCCCTCAAAAGCCTGGAGGATGGGCGCAGGATCAAGGGCTTCATAGAAAAGGAGTCTGTCCGGAAGGTGATCATCATCGGGATGGGCTACATCGCCTTGGAGATGTCCGAGGCCATGGTTGCCAGGGGGATCGACGTGGAGATGGTAAAGCCCAGGCCTACCCTTTTGCCCTGGATGAACAGCAACCTATCCGGGGTGATCAGGGAGGAAATTGAAAGCCATGGTGTGCTGATCCATCCGGGCCAGGAAATCCAAAGCATAAAGAGAGATCAAGACAATTTGAAAGTTATCTGTAAAGATCTGATCCTTGAAGGCCAGATGGTCCTGGTGGCCGTGGGTGTCAAACCCAACAGTGCGATGGCGGATCGGGCCGGGCTGGAACTGGGCCCCGGCGACTCCATCGCCGTGGGAAAGGACTTGCGGACATCTGATGAGGAGATCTTTGCGGCCGGGGATTGCGCGGATGCCTTCCATGTTGTGACCGGGCAAAAGACCTGGATACCCCTGGCACTGAGAGCTAACAGGGCAGGGTGGGGTGCGGCCGATAATGTGACAGGAAAGAGGGTTGAGCTTGAGGGGATCGCTGGGACAGCAGTCTTCAAGGTCTTTGACCTGCAGGTGGCCCGGAGCGGCCTGAGCCTTGCCGAGGCCGGGCAGTATGGGTTCGATCCGGTTGAAAATGTAATTAAGAGCCGATCCAGGGCCCATGCGCATCCTGGTTCTGAAACTCTCTATATCCAGATGGTGGGAGACAGAAAATCAGGCAGGCTTTTGGGCGCCCAGATGGTGGGAAAGGAGGGTGCGGCCCACCGGATCGATGCCGTCGCCGTGGCCCTGCACCAGAAGATGACCGTTGACGCATTCAGTCAGTGTGATCTGGCCTATGCACCCCCGTTTAGCCCTGTATGGGACCCGATGCTCACTGCCGCTAACCAGCTATTAAAGAAGATGTGATCTGAACGAAAAATTCTAGTTTTCGTTCGGACACTACTTAAAGGCTGTTATGCCGATTTCTATTCGGGCCAAGAGGACTATTTTCTTTGCATCTGTTTTTCTCCTTCTGGTAGGGGTACTACTCTCCGCCGGGGTTGCCTACTTTCTTGTTCAACCGGCAAAAAAAATCGGTCCGGATCAGATCTTTATCGTTCATAAAGGCGCAACTTTAAGGGAGGTCATTTGTGATCTTGAAAAGAAAGGGATCATCGCCAGCAAGACACCTCTCCTTTTATGGAACAGGCTCTCTGGGCAAGGGACCAAGATAAAGGCAGGCGAATACCGGCTTAACAGCGGCATGGCTCCCTTAGGGGTACTCCAAATCTTGAGCAGAGGAAATATTATAACACATCCCGTAACCATTCCTGAAGGGTTTACCATAAAGCAGATTGCGGAGGAATTAGATAAGAAAGGGCTGGCAGACAGGGCCAAATTCTTATCGCTTGCAGAGGATCCGAATGTTGTCAAGAGTTATGGTATATCCGGCCCCAGCCTTGAAGGATATCTATACCCCGATACCTACCGGTTTGGCCGGGGCCAGCCCGCCATATCAATCATTGATGTAATGGTTAAGCGTTTTTTTGAAATAACCAATCCCTTGCAGGAGAGGATAGGGGAGTCTGGCATGACTTTCCAGCAGGTAGTTACCATGGCTTCCCTGATTGAGAAGGAAACAGGACAGAGGGGGGAGAGACCTGTCATAGCAAGTGTTTTTCTGAATCGATTAAAAAAAGGCATGCGTCTTGAAAGCGACCCGACCGTCATATACGGGATCAGGGACTTCAACGGAAACCTGACGAGAAAGGACCTGAGTGAATCGACCCCTTATAACACCTATGTTATTAAGGGACTGCCTTTTGGTCCTATTGCAAATCCCGGCGAGGAGTCGATCAAGGCCGTTTTAGACCCGGCAGACACCGATTATCTCTATTTTGTTTCTAAGAATAATGGGAGCCATCACTTTTCCAAGACCCTGCGGGAGCATAACAGGGCAGTCAAAATCTATCAAAAGAAAGGGCGCAGGAACCGTACAAAAACCTCTTGACAGGTCCTCTTGTATACAGTACACGAAAACCTCTTGCAGGTTCAGAGGTTAAGGGATGAGATAGCTTTCCTATTTCATACTCTTAATCATAATCCTAATCTTACTCAACACGATTATGATTAAGAGTACGATTAAGATTATGATACGCCCGTAAAAAGTCCTTTTTACTGGCAATTACGAATTATTGTCAGTAGTTAGCTTTAGGAGGATTACTTTGAACCTAAACTTTTTGACTTTTTGCGAGACCATTATATCTAACCGTTGGCAAAATAATTAGAGCAATTGGAGAAAAAGATCCTGAAGCCAAAATTAGAATTAGTGGCCCGGGTTAAAACGATCTTGATGATTTTGCATGTTTATCGTATCATATTCTATCGATGCCTTACAATAAGATATAGGGAATTAAGAGAGGATAAAGTGACCGATTCACCATTTGTTCATCTTCATGTGCATACCGAATACAGCCTCTTGGATGGCGCCATCCGGATTGACAGGATGTTAGACAAGGCGCGCAACTTAGGGATGGATAGTGTGGCTATCACCGATCATGGCAATATGTTCGGGGTCGTGCACTTCTATGATCAGGCAATGAAGGCTGGGATCAAACCGATCATCGGGTGTGAGATATACGTGGCCCCCGGGGACCGGCGGGATCGCTCCCCATCACCGGGCGGGGGGCCTACTGCCTACCATCTGACCATCTTAGTCATGAACGAGGAGGGATATAAGAACCTTAGCAGGCTGGTTACCTTAGGTCACCTCGAGGGGTTCTATTACCGTCCCCGCGTGGATATGGAACTTCTCAGGGAATATAACTCCGGCCTTATCGCCCTTTCGGGCTGCCTTAAAGGGCCTGTCCCTTATCTCGTTAACACCGGGCAAATTGAGTCTGCCAAGGAAAAGGCAGAGGAGATGGCGTCTATTTTTGATAATGAACGGTTTTACTTAGAGGTTCAGGCCAATAAACTGCCTGAACAGAAAAAGGTAAATCGTGCGCTCCAAGAGATCTCCCACGATCTCTCCATCCCCCTAATCGGCACAAACGATTGCCATTACCTGAACAAAGAGGACGCGGAGGCACACGACGTCCTCCTCTGTATCCAGACAGGGAAATCAATAGATGATGAGAAGCGACTCAAATTTTCCTCTGATGAGTTTTATTTCAAGTCCCGGCTGGAAATGGAAGAGGGCTTGAAAGGCTATGAGGATGCCTTGGACAATACCGTCCGGGTGGCAGGGCTTTGCGAGTATGAAATGAGTTTCGGTCAATACAAATTCCCGAAGTTTCATGTGCCGAAAGATCGAAGTCTCAATGACATGTTGACCAGTGACGCAGAGGAGGGGCTTGTCAGGCGATTGGCCGAGAAGGAGGAGGAAGAAGGCCCCCTTTCCGAAGAGGTTAAAGCCGAATACCGCAAAAGGCTCGATTTTGAACTCTCTGTCATCCTCAAGATGGATTTTGCCGGTTATTTTTTGATTGTGGCCGACTTTATCGAATACGCATTTCGCAATGATATCTCTGTAGGCCCCGGCCGGGGTTCGGCAGCCGGTTCTTTGGTGGCCTATTGTCTGAATATAACCAACATCGATCCGATAAGATATGGGCTCCTCTTTGAGAGATTCCTCAATCCTGCACGAATAAGCATGCCTGATATAGATATCGATTTCTGCATCAACGGAAGGGATCAGGTGATTCGGTATGTGGCGGAAAAGTATGGGCGGGACAATGTGAGCCAGATCATTACTTTCGGTACCATGAAGGCCAGGGGGGTAATAAGGGATGTTGGCCGCAGTCTCAACATCCCCTTAGGAGAGGTGGACCGTATCGCCAAGTTAGTGCCTGAGGGGCCTGGCGTCAAGTTGGACCAGGCTATTCGGGAAGAACCGGAATTGAGGGCATTGGAAGAGGGAGAAGGCCCTGGCAAAAAGCTCCTGAAGATATCTCGTATCCTCGAGGGTTTAGCAAGGCATGCGTCCACGCACGCATGCGGTGTGGTTATTGCGGATAGGCCCCTCGTGGAATACCTCCCTCTTTATGCGGGGTCTAAGGGCGAGGTCATGGCCCAGTTCACCATGGAAAGGATTGAGCAGTTAGGCCTGATCAAATTTGATTTCTTGGGGCTGAAAACCTTGACGGTGATCAAGGAGGCCCTCCGGCTGATTGAAAAAACCACTAACAGGGGGATAGAATTAGGCAAGATCTCTATTAATGATGCGGCCTCTTATCAGCTATGCTCTGATGGAAAAACAACCGGCGTATTCCAATTGGAAAGCTCTGGGATGAAAGACCTTTTAAGGAGGCTCAAACCAGAGGTCTTTGAAGATATGATAGCCCTGATGGCCCTCTATAGACCGGGACCGTTGGGGAGCAATATGATCGATGATTTTATCAACGGAAAGCATGGCAGGGGAAAGATCAACTATTTTCTTCCCCAGCTTGAACCGATCCTGAAGGAAACCTACGGGGTGATATTGTACCAGGAACAGGTCATGAAGATCGCCCAGGTCCTCGCTAAATATACCATGGGGGAGGCGGATGAACTCAGGAAGGCCGTAGGAAAAAAGAAACCCGAGCTCATGGCAAAACATAACGCAAAGTTTGTAGAAGGGGCCACTGCAAACGGGGTTGAGCCTAAGATGGCCAAGAAGCTCTTTGGGCTGATTGATAAGTTCGGTGGTTACGGGTTTAACAAATCCCATTCTGCGGCCTACGCCATGATTGCCTATCAAACGGCCTATCTCAAGTCCCATTATCCGGTGGAGTTCATGGTCGCTCTTCTGACCCAGGATATGGGCAATCAGGACAAGACAATCAAGAACATCGCGGAATGCCGGGTAATGGGGATTGAGATCCTCCCCCCGGATGTCAATGAGAGCCAGGCCGACTTTTCCGTGGTGGAGGGGAAGATCCGCTTTGGGCTTGCTGCGGTCAAGAATGTCGGCCTGAAGGCGGTGGAATTAGTTATTGAGGAAAGAGACAGCCATGGACCCTTCGGCGATCTGCTCGATTTTTGCAGGCGGGTTAATGGGTCCAAGGTCAACCGAAGGGTCCTTGAAGGGTTGATCCAGTGCGGGGCATTTGATTTCACGGGGGCTTACAGATCCAGGCTTTTTGCCGGTCTTGATGATGCTCTAAGGATTTGCGGCGCAAACCATGACCCCAATCAACTGAATATGTTCGGCCCTTTGAGTTTTGGAAACGGAGACTCGGGGGGGTTCCTTGAACTTCCTGAGATAGCCCAGTGGAATGAAAGAGAGACGTTAAGGAGGGAGAAGGAGGCCTTGGGTTTCTATATTACCGGACATCCCCTGGCCAGCTTTCATGATGAGATAGAGCGATTCACGACTTGCCTTGTTCATGATCTTCCTGCTCAGAAGGACAAAAGCCAGGTTAAGGTCGCCGGCATTGTAGAAAGCCTGAAGATAAAGCGCACCAAACGGGGTGACAAAATGGCCATTATTCACCTTGAAGATCTGACTGGCTCTACAGAAGTGGTCATATTTCCGGATCTCTTTGCGGCCGTGTCCCCGCTCCTTAAAGGTGATGAACCCCTTCTCATAACAGGGGGCGTGGAAATAGGGGATAGTGCGGCCAAGATACTTGCAAAGGAGATTGAGACCTTAACCTCTCTCAAGCTGAATTCAGTAAGGGCCATTACGCTCCATTTGGAAAATGGAGGCCCTTCAAGGGAGGTTTTGGAAGACCTGCGGGATATTGTGTTCAAATATCCGGGAGAGTGCAAACTTATTTTCAAGGTGGGCGTGCCCGAAGGAGAAGAGGTGATGGTTTCCGCTCATGGTCGTTTCAATGTCGTTCCCTGCAACGAACTTCTTGCCGAGGTTGATGAGCTGTTAGGGCACAGGGTGTGGGAACTCTTTTAGATTGATGATTGATGATTGTCGATTGTTGATTGAAAAACAAAAAGCGTTGTGCGAAACTTGAAACTTGAAACTGGATGCTGGTCCAAGATCCCGTTTTTAAGCGGGGGTGCTTGATACTGGATGAATGGATACTGGGAGGCCCTTAGCTTTTCAATCGACAATCATCCATCAACAATCAACAATCCAGGCGCCCGCAACCCGTTCAAATGAGGAGCCATTATGGATTTGATTTTTTCGAGAGTGAAGGGCGCCCGCGTTCTTCTAATATTACTGATGGCGTGCCTGTGTGTGCCCTGTTTTTCCATGTTTTCCTTGGCCGTGGAGGAGGGAAAAATGATTAAGGGGTCTGAGCGGGTAGTGCGGAAGGCATTCGGGGCCGGAAGATGGTTTCCGGGGGATGGTAAAGAGCTGAAGTCAATGGTCGATGGATACATAGGGGACGCCCGGGTTGAGATGGTTAAGGGCAGGATTGTGGGCGCCATTGCCCCACATGCGGGGTATGTCTATTCCGGGAAAGTGGCCGGATATACCTTTCGTGCCATTAAGGACAACGCCGCAAACTGGGGCCGGCCGGAGGTGGTTGTGGTGCTTGGGCTTAGTCACCGCGGTGGATTTCAGGGAGTGGCGCTCATGGATGGAGACGCCATAAAAACCCCACTCGGAGAGGCCCTCCTTGACAAAGAGGCCGTAGAGATATTGGCGGCCAAGAGCCCCCGGATATATTTTGATTACAGACCCCATGTGGGTGAACACTCGGCTGAAAACGAGATCCCTTTCGTACAGGCAGTGTTACCTGAAACGAAGCTGGTAATCGGGCTTATCGGGGACCATGATCCCCGCACGCTGGATGACCTTGTAAGGGCGCTTGCTACCCTTTCCAAAAAGAAAAAGATATTAGTCATTGCCAGCAGTGACATGCTTCATGATCCGAATTATGATCTTGTCACTAAGACAGACAGGGATACGTTAGAGAAGATGATGTCGATGGATTATGCCGGGATCAGGAAAGACTGGGATTATTCCAGACAGATCCTCTGCGGGATAGGGCCGGTTGTCGCGGTCATGCGATTTGCCGAGCTTAAGGGATGCAAACAGGGAACGGTTTTGCAATATCGCAACAGCGGAGATGATTTTCCAGAAAGTCGCGGCCGATGGGTTGTCGGCTACGGATCAGTGGTTTTTGCTGCGCCTTAGGGCTCAACGCATGAAAGAAAATAATCGAGTATGCCGGCGGCTCCATGCATCTTATTTTCGGCCTGCCGCCATACGATAGATTGAGGCCCTTCTATAACGTCGTTCGTTATCTCCAGGCCTCTGTGGGCAGGGAGACAATGCATGACCCGGGCATCTTTTGACGCTATGCTCAAAAGGTCGGCATTGATTTGATACCCTTGAAAGGCGTTTAGTTTTGTCTCTTCCTCCCCTTCTTCTCCCATGCTGACCCATACGTCAGTATAGAGGATATCAGATCCTTCCGCTGCCTCTTTGGGGTTGTCGAGCACTTTCATTTTGGCGCCTGTTTTTTCTGCTATTTCATTGGCTTCATTCAGGATATCCGGGCGGGGAGAGTATCCCTCCGGGCAGGCGACATTCATATTCATGCCGGCCAGGGCGCAGATCAGTAATAATGAATGGCACACGTTGTTTCCGTCGCCGATGTAAGTGAGAGTTAGTCCCCTTACTTCACCTTTGATTTCAAGGATAGTAAACAGGTCGCAGACTGCCTGGGTCGGATGTTCGAGGTCGCTCAGGCCGTTGATAACAGGGATGCCCGAATAACGAGAAAAATTTTCAACGGTTTGATGGGCATAAACCCTCGCAACGACGGCATCGAGATAGCTCCCTAACATCCTTCCGGTATCCTCAATAGGTTCCCCCCGTTTGATCTGAAGATCGTTTGGCGCGAGACAGATCGCAGCGCCCCCGAGTCTCAGGATGGCGGACTCAAAGCTTGTTCGTGTCCTGGTAGATGGTTTTTCAAATAGGATCCCAATCACCCTGTTCTGGAGAATGTTGAGGGTTTTTCGCTCCTTGATGGCCTCCTTTAAAATTCGTGCCCTCTCAAAGATTGCAAATAGGTCTTCTGAGGTCAAATCGTTAGCTGTCAGGAATGAGCGTGCCATTTAGTGCCTCCATGTTAAGAGACCTTTGCAAAACGCCCCCTTTCGAAGTCTGCGCTTATCTGCCCAATCTCAGCGTCAGGCTCAGATTTTAATCCTCGAAATATTCAATATATTCCTGTGGTTAAAATCCTCGCCTTCCTTGACCTTGACCAAAATTGAGCATTTTTCAAAGGTCTCTTTAAGTGATCTAAAGTGACTAAAGTTAACTAAAGTCAAGGGCGGTTTTTGATATGCTGTTTCGTAAGCGTTCACAGGTTCAGGGTTAGGGACAAGAATGTAACTTTGAACCTTTGAACCGGTGAACGGCTACACTGTTTCTATAATAAGCGAATTCAAGATAAATTCCAATTAATTATTTGCTTTTAACTCCTGAAGTGGC
>JAUWPC010000021.1 GCA_030611815.1 Desulfobacteraceae bacterium | reverse complement strand
CCGTATCTCCTCTTGTCTGAAGAAGCCTGATGCTGTAAGGCTGTTCAGGGGGAAGCCTGTTTGCCCGGAGAAGCTTCTCCGGAAATGCATCCATAAACGTGTCCGCCAAGACATTGGCTTCCTTGTCAAGAATGAATATGTAAGAGATAAGTTCTGCCCTGTCTCCTATTCGGGAGGCATCAAAAACCAGATTGGTAAGTTCCGGGGAGTTCCGGGTAAGTATGTAGCCCTTACTCCTCTCTGCAATGCTCTGGGCAATTCCTATGCCCCGCTGTTCAAGTCTGTATATCAGACTCGAAATAAGAACCCATCTTGCAATCAAAGCAATCCCAACACTCAACAGCATTATAACGGCAACAGACGAGAAAAATATCTTGTTCTTGTGGCTGAATTTACTTAATATTTTCATTAGTATTATTTTTCCCTTTGATGAGTTCAAGCCCGTTTTCCCACAAGGTTACAAGAACGAGCCGGCCGTCTCTGATCTGGGTAAAATACACCTGATCCAGGCCTTGATGGTCTTTTGCGCCGAAACTCACCTTAGAGCCAATCCCCACAAAATATCTCTCCAAACTCTCAACTGCGTCTATGAATCCTTCCCTTGTAATGTCTCTTCCAGCACGTCTCAACCCCTCAACCAGGATTTTGGCATTGATAAAGCCTTCAAACCCTACAAAGTTGGGGGTGTCCTCAGGATAATATTTCTTGAGCAGTCGGGCATAGTCCTTGGCCGCGGGCAGCAAGACCCGCGCCTCAGGAGGAGGCACCACCTGGGTGACTATCACCCCTTCACCATCTGCCCCCAATTTTCTGGCCAATTCGTCACCACCCACGAAAGAGACGTTATGAAAAACAGGATTAAAACCTTTTGCCCTGGCCAATTTGATGAACTTGGCACATGGATCATACGTGCCGATCATCACTACGGCCTCAGCACCAGATGCCATAATATCATTGAGGCCCTTTTCCACATCCATGGTGCCGCGAACATAGCTTCCGGTTGCCACAGGGGTTAAATCATACTTTTTCAGCGCCAGCTCGGCCCCTTTAAGACCGTCCAGGCCATAGGCATCATCCTGGTAGAATACGGCTACCTTTTTGAGATGGAGATCTTCCACGAAATGCTTGACCGCTGCCGCTGTCTCTTCATAGTAAGAAGCCCGCACATTCAAGATATAACGTTTCACAGGCTCTCTGAGCTTATGAGCGCCTGTAAAGAGACCCAAGATTGGAATTTTTTCCTTTTCCACAAGAGGTATGATCTCCACGGAAGTGGGTGTTCCCACATAACAGAAGAGCCCGAAAACATGGTCTTTTTCAATGAGCCTTTTAGTATTACTAATGCACCTGGGTGGATCATATCCATCATCGTAGGCAATGACCTTTATCTTTCGACCATTAATTCCACCATGCTCGTTGACAAAATTGAGATAGGCCAAGGCCCCATGAAGGGTCTGGGTACCTAAATAACCTGCGTGTCCCCCGAGGGCCAGTGAGGACCCGAACAAGATTTGATTGGGGGTGACACCGGGCACTGACCGCTCCTTTCTAAGCTTTTGCCAATCGGTGAACAGCTCGAACTTGCCGTTCTGAATTCGTGTGAAGTAGACCCTATCTAATCCCTGGTGCTTGGTGGGACTGAAGCTCAGGGTATTAGCCATGCCTAAGGAGTAGTTCTCAATGGATTCTATGGCATCTATAAACCGTTCCCGGTTGAGATTCCTTCCCGCCCTCTTCAGCCCTTCCACCAAGACCCTGGCATTGATATAACCTTCTAACCCCACAAAATTGGGCTTGTCTTCAGGATAATATTGCCTGAGCAGGTCAGAATACTCACGCGCCCCCCACAAAAGGTTTTGTGACTCAGGAGCCTCGGGAGACGGCACCACCTGGGTCACGATTACGCCCTCACCCTCCTTGCCTAATCTTCTTGCCAATTCGTCAGCCCCAACAAAGGAGACATTGTAAAAAATAGGATTAAACCCCTTTGCCTTGGCCGTTTTGATAAACTTTGCACAGGGATCGTATGTGCCGATCATCACCACAGCCTCGGCGCCGGAACCAAGGATCTTGTTAAGACCGTCTTCGATATTTTGTGTCCCCCTTATGTATGATCCCCTCTCAACCGGGGCCAGTCCATAATTCTTGAGAGCAAGCTCAGTCCCTTTGAGCCCATCGAAACCGTAGGCGTCGTATTGGTAAAACACGGCTATCTTCTTTATGCCTAAATCCTCCACTAAGTGTTTGACCGCTGCTCCGGTTTCCTGATAGTAGGAGGCCCGAACATTGATAATATAACGGTTGAATGGGTCCCTTAAGGCATTGGCCCCTGTAAACATCCCCACAAGGGGAATCTTTGCTTGCTCAACAAGGGGGATAATCTTGACAGTGGTGGGCGTCCCAACATAACAAAAAAGTGCAAAGACCTTGTCCTGCACTATGAATTTTTGTGTATTGGCAACGCACCGCGGGGGGTCATACCCATCGTCATAGGCAATAACCTTGATCTTTCTGCCATAGATCCCCCCTTGGTCGTTCACGTAGTTGATATATGACAGTGCACCGTGCAGCGTCTGGGTACCCAGATAACCGGCATGCCCGCTCAATGCGAGAGAAGAACCTATTAGGATTTCATCCCCTGTAACCCCAGGCACATGTTCTGAAGACGTTTGAGTATCATTTTTCCCCTCACATGAAAGCACCAGAAAGGTTAGACATGAAATGATTGCGACCAATTTTATCGTGCCTTTCATATTTTCCCTCTTTCGTAGTATAGTCTGTGCAGACATTAAAACCCTTCTCTTGATATACCTTTATGAAAGATGCCACCCAAGCTGAAAAAGATGATTCTGAGTGGGAAAAGATTTATGGTTGTATCCCTGGAAGCCTTAATCGGGTTCAACCTGAAGCAGAGAAGTTCGTGATGGACAATATCTTTTACCATATGATATAAAATATGCAACTTCATCAATTAATGCAAGCTATGTAATGTAAATTTTAAAAAACCGGTTTGAGATGGTATTTTTTCTCTGACCCGTGCAGGCATCCCTTTTTTCTTGACAAAAGACATTATTACAAGCTTATCTTACAAAAAATCGTTTGAGTTTCTTTCTGCAATGCGGGTACAATCACGCATCGCTTTTCTATCAAAAAAACGCAGGGCAGCGGCATGCACAGGATAATGATAGTTGACGACGATGGCTTCGTCACCTTACAATTGAATAAACTCCTCACATCAATCGGTTATGACGTTGTGGGCGTAGCCGATTCTGGGAAAGAGGCAGTAGAACTGGCAAGAGATGTCCGGCCGGACCTGATTCTGATGGACATTGTATTGCAGGGAGAACCGGATGGTATTGGAGCCGCAAAAGAGATCATGACCGAGCTTGATATCCCTGTGATATTTATTACCGGCTATACGGAAACAGAATTTTTTGACAGGGCAAAACAGGCAAAGCCTTTTGGGTATCTCCTCAAACCTTTTAGAATAATACAATTAAAGGCATCTATTGATATTGCCCTTGAAAAAAGGGATTTGGAAACAAGATTGCGGATGAGTGAGCAGAAATATAGAAGGATTAGCGAAGAATTGCAGAAAGAGATTACCGAGCGCAATTCAGTATATGGAGCGTTGCGTGAATCGGAAAAGACGCTCCGACAAATGTCTACCCATCTGATCCGGGCCCAGGAAAAAGAACGAAAGCGGGTCGCCTTGGAACTTCACGATGAGTTGGGGCAGGCCCTTTCCCTTTTAAAGTTGAAGATCGGCTCCGTAATAAAGGCGCTTCCGCAGGATCAAACAGAGCTGAAGAATGAATGTAAAGGGATGTCGAGCTACATCGTACAAATGGTTGAGAATGTTCGGAGGCTTTCAAGGGATTTGAGCCCTCGCATAATAGAAGATCTTGGCCTATCTTCTGCGCTTCGATGGCTGGCAGAGAGTTCAGCGCGGCATATGGATATTGAACCATTATTTGAAATGGATGATATCGACTCTCTACTTTCTCCGGAGGCACAAATTACTCTGTACAGGATTTTTCAAGAGGCAATTACAAACATGGTAAAATACGCAAAGGCCACCCGGATATGGATATCTGCCAGGAAGGGTGAAATAAAAAATATTTTAACTTTCATTGTGAAGGATAATGGGGTAGGTTTCGATCTGGAGCATTTTGTGGGGCACATTTCCACCGAAAAGGGTCTTGGCCTGGCAACCATGAATGAGCGCGCAAACATGTTGGGAGGTTCTTTTGAGATATCATCTCAGAAGGGTATTGGGACCACAATTACTATTTCTGTGCCAATAGAGGGCTCCTCAAATAGTTGAGTCCCACCAGCGGCGGGATTAAGTTGGGAAATAATAACCGCTTGGCCACTAAACTACTTAGTCCCGAACGAAAACTGTCCTTTTGACCTTGACAAAAAATCCTGGTTTTTGTTCAGACACTACTTAACGAGATCTGCAATAGATAAAGGAGGTTGACGGTGAAAAATTATCATATTTTGTTAGCAGATGATCATGTCATGTTCCGGCGGGGTATCAAGAAGATTATTGAAGAATCAGATAACCTCAAAATTGTCGGAGAGGTGGGGAATGGCTTAGAGCTTCTCGAATTCTTGAAAAATCGTCCTGTCGATATGGTAATCCTCGATATCTCCATGCCGGATATGCGGGGTATAGAAGCGACCCGCGAGGCCAAGGTTATCCGTCCCGATATTAAGGTTTTAATCCTGACTATACACAAGAATACTGAGTATGTGCAGCATTCCATAAAGGCCGGGGCAGACGGCTATCTGATTAAAGAGGAATCAGACACTGAACTCCTTACCGCCATCAACAAGGTCTTACAAGGAGACCGGTACATATCTCACACTCTTTCACTCGAGCTGGCAGATAATTTTCTCAGGAAAGGGAGGAAAGATTTTAAACACCCGTTCGATCGCCTCACCATACGTGAAAGAGAGGTATTGAAACTGATTGCAGAAGGAAAATCGAGCAGGGACATGGCAGAACTCCTTTTTATCAGTCCAAGGACCGCAGAGCATCATCGCGCTAATATTAGAAAGAAACTCGGTATTCAGAGCACTGCAGACCTCACGAAATATGCCATAAAAAAGGGGTACACTTCGATCAACAACTGAGAACGTCTGACAGATTCCCCATATAGGAGCTTATACTTATATGAAAATGGGGGATTTACCCTATTTCATTTTCTGCAAATAATCGGTTAAATTTCGTTCTAAATTTGATGGCCTCGTAAACAGTCAGAAAGCACCCGTTGTTGGACTCCCGCTTTCGCGGGAGTGACGGCCTTGGAGACTTTTTAAGAATTCATCAAATTTGATCTTATCATTTTCCATATTTCTTCCTCATTTAAGTATTGATAGTCTTGTAAGAAGTCCAAGGACTCCCTAACTCTCGAAGGTCTCAAGCTCGTAGAGGAGAGGACCGGGGTAAGGTAGCCGTTGCCTGCCTGCCGTTGTCAGTATAGATGACACCGGTAGGTCAAAAAAAATTTGGTTGTATGACGCCTTTGGGCGTGGATATCCAGAGGCGCACTGTTTTTTCCTTGCCTAAACAGTATTATTAACCAGCATCAGGGAGGTGCCGAATGAAAGAGGAAAACGTGTTTTACGAAAGACTGGAAAGGAAGGGGGTCTCACGAAGGGATTTCATGAAGTTCTGCGGGATGCTCACCGCTACCATGGGCCTTTCTTCTTCGTTTATCCCCAAGGTAGCCGAGGTGTTTGCAGCGCCCAAACAGCGGCCACCGGTTGTTTGGTTGCACCTTGGCGAATGTACGGGATGCTCCGAAGCCCTACTCAGATCCATGTATCCCTGGATCGATGAACTCATCATAGAAATCCTTGACATAGAATACCACGAAACCATTATGGCTGCCTCAGGTCATCAGGCCGAAGATATCCTCCACTCAGCGGTGAAGAAATATAACGGGAAATTCATCTGTGTGGTGGAAGGGGCCATTGCCACCAAGTACAACGGGGCCTACGGGAAGATCGCCGGCCGGACCTTCCTGGAAATTGCCAAGGATGTATGCCCCAAGGCCGCTGCCGTGATCTGTATGGGGACATGCTCGGCCTTTGGTGGAATACAGGCTGCCAAACCCAATCCCGGTGGATACAAGGGTGTTGGGGATGCCTTAGGGATCAAGACGGTAAACATCCCCGGCTGCCCGCCCAATCCCATCAACATAGTAGGTACGATAGTCAACTACCTTCTTTTGGGCAGACTCCCCGCTCTCGACGATCTCGGGAGACCGATCTTTGCTTACGGGAAGACCATTCATGATCAATGCCCCAGAAGGTCCCATTACGAAAACGATGAATTCGTGGAGAAATTCGGCTCAAAAGAGGCTGAAATGGGCTACTGTCTGTACAAGGTGGGTTGCAAAGGACCGGACACCTATAACAACTGTCCCATCGCCAAGTTTAACGATGGGACAAGCTGGCCAGTAGAGGCTGGACACCCCTGCATAGGGTGCAGTGAACCGGATTTCTGGGACAAAATGACGCCATTCTTTGAAGAAAGCGAGTAGGTCTTTGAGGAAAGTGAGTAGGCAGGGGGAATTGGTCTTGAATCGAAACAAAAACTCTTAAGAAAAGAGAGGAGATAAAATGGGCAAAAGAATTACCATTGATCCGATTACCAGAATAGAGGGCCATCTGCGCATCGAAGTGGAGGTAGAAGGAGGCAAAGTCAAAAACGCCTGGAGTTCCGGTCAGATGTTCCGGGGGATTGAGATTATACTGCAGGGCCGTGATCCCCGTGATGCCCCACTTTTTGTGCAGCGATCGTGCGGGGTCTGCACCTACACCCATTATCTGTCCTCGGTGAGGGCAGTTGAAGACGCAGTTAAGGTTCAAATCCCTGACAATGCACGTATCATCAGAAACCTGCTCCATGGGGCCCAGTTCCAGCACGACCATATTGTGCATTTTTACGGACTCTCCGCCTTAGACTGGGTGGACGTGGTCAACGCCCTGAAGGCCGATCCAAAGAAGACAGCTGCCCTGGCCGATAACGTGAGCAATGATCCAAAGGGTGGCACCGCCTATTTCAGAGAGGTGCAGCAGAGGATCAAGACCTTTGTTGACAGCGGGCAATTGGGTCCATTCGCCAACGCCTACTGGGGCCATCCCGCCTATAGTTTACCCCCTGAAGCGAACCTTATGGCAACGGCCCACTATATCGAGGCCCTCCGCCTACAGGCAAAGGCGGCCAGGATGCACGCCATCTTCGGGGCCAAGAATCCCCATCTCCAGACCCTTGTGGTTGGTGGTGTGACCTGCGTCAAGGATCTGACACCGGATCGAATCGCAGAGTTTCTTTATCTCTGGAAAGAGACCCAGGACTTTGTGAAGAACGTCTATATCCCTGATATTCTTGCCATTGCGCCCTTTTACAAGGATTGGGGCGGCATCGGAGGGACCACCAATTTCTTGGCCTGGGGCGACCTGCCTCAATCGGCCAAAGAGCCTGAGAGTCTTTTCCTGCCCCGCGGTGTAATCATGAATCGCGATATCAAGGGCGTTAAGATGGCCGAGCCTGAAAAGGTCACGGAACACGTTACCCGTTCATGGTATAAGGGTAATGGGGCCAAACATCCCTACCAGGGTAAAACCAATCCCTTTGAAGGGGATCCCAAGTACAACACCGAGGATAAATATTCCTGGATCAAGGCCCCGCGTTATGACGATGCGTCCTGTGAAGTCGGGCCACTGGCCAGGGTGCTTGTGGCATATGGCTATGGGAAGAAGGAGTTTACGGATGTCGTGAACAGCACCCTGCAAAAGCTGAACCTTCCCGCCGCGGCCCTGTTCTCCACCTTAGGCCGGACTGCAGCACGTGCTTTGGAGACGCTTGTCATCGGGAATGCCATGGAACCCTGGATCATGGAGCTTGTGGGTAACCTGAAGAAGGGGAACGCCGAGACCTGTGCATCCTGGTCCATGCCCAAAAGCGGTAAGGGCTGCGGTCTGAACGATGTGGCCAGGGGTTCTCTGGGTCACTGGATCGAGATAGAGGATGGAAAGATCAAGAACTACCAGTACGTGGTGCCTTCCACCTGGAATTTAGGACCACGTTGCAAGAACGGGAAGCTGGGTCCTGTGGAGGAAGCTCTCATCGGAACACCGGTCGCAGATCCCAAAAACCCCCTGGAAATCCTTCGAACTGTCCATTCATTCGATCCATGCATCGCCTGCGCTGTCCATGTGATAGATCCTGATTCCAACCAGGTCTATAAGGTAAAAGTTCTGTAAGAGCATGTTTTACAAATAGCCCTTCAGACCCTCTTGACTGATGAGGGCTGAGGGGCTATTTTATCGGCATCAAGATTCGTTTCCACGGGGATATGTAGATGCCACACCTGCTCAAGAAAGTACGTCCGGAATCCTGTCTCAAATATATAGTATATCACCCCATCCAGATTATCCTCCTGATTACCCTGATTACGCTCCTCTTTGCCTTACAAATTCCTTCGTTGCAATTTGAGACATCCCTCTACGACCTCACTTTCGAGGACCTTCCCGCAACCTTAGAGTACGATCAGTTCAAAGAGGAATTTGGCTCTGAAGAGATCATACTGGTGGTGGCCAAAACAAAAGGTGTTTTTCATCCAGAGACCTTCCTGCAAATTGACCGCTTAGCCCAGTCATTGTCCCAAATCAGTGGGATAAGAAGGGTTATCAGTCTCCCTGGCATAAGGAAGGCCATGGACATCACAGATAAGTGGGATCTTTCAGATTTTGAAGGTGTGGTTTCTGACATTGATCTCTTCCACAAAAACCTCATATCCGAAGACAAAAAAACGACAGTTATCACTCTCATACTCGAGGATATAAAGCAGAAAGACCAGGTTATAAATGGAGTAAAGGGCGTGATTGACGAGTACCAGGCCTCATTTTCCCTTTACCAGATTGGTATGCCGATCGTTTCATCGGCCCTGGCACAATTCACACAACAGGATTTCCTGACCCTGCCTGTGGTGACCTTTTCCCTTATTGCCCTGATCCTTTTCCTGTTCTTTCGAAACCTGCGGGGGGTACTGATCCCTTCAGGCGCCGTCCTCATCGCCCTTACCTGGACCTTCGGACTTATGGCCTGGACAGGAACCCCCCTCTCCTTATTGACCATGATCGTTCCTGTTTTCCTGATCGCAGTGGGAACAGCCTACTGCATGTATATTTTCCCGGAGTATCTTTCTTCCATCGAAAAATCAACCACACCCCAGGAGGCATCCTTCCGATGCTTTAGCAGGTTGGGATTTCCAACCTCCCTTGCTGTTATCACCACGACAATCGGTTTAGGTTCATTGTTAATCAACAGGGTTAACGAAATTCGCGAATTTGCTCTTTTCTCTTGTTTTGGCATCCTTTCCATGCTCATCATCATGCTCACCTTCCTTCCAGCTGTCATGGGACTCCTCCCCTTTCCAAAGAGGAAACATGAATCGAGCCAAGACCAGTTTTTAGATCGGGTCCTTTCAACAATTATCAAACTGAACCTTCGTCACCAGAAGATCACCCTCTCTTTGATAGCGATCATTGCCTTAGTAGGAATGGTTGGCGTTTCACGCATCAAGGTTGAAACAAACCCTGTGGGATTCTTCAAAGAGGATACTCCTGTAGCCCAACATTTCAAAGATATCTATCAGGATATGTCCGGGAGTTTTCCCATCAGTGTGGTTATTGACAGCGGCCAAGACGGGTACTTTGAAAATCCGGATCACCTGAAACAAATTGCCCGTCTTCAGAGCTTTCTTAATTCCTTGAGCGGCGTGGACAAGACCATCTCTTTTGTTGACTATCTTAAATTGGTCAATTACGCCACCAACCGATATAATCAAAAGTTTTATTCCCTGCCGGAAGAGCCTTTTGAGGTTCGTATGCTCGTGAATAGCTTTAAGACAATGTTAGGCCAGGATATGCTAAAGGGGTTCATGGATGCGGACTTTTCCAAGGCAAATATCATGCTGAGGACCCATATCTCCAGTTCCATCGACTTCTTGGCTACCGAGGCCCGGATAAAAAACTATCTCAGTAAGCATTTCCCGGGCAAATTCTCTTTTCAGGTGACCGGGTTCGGAATTGTCATTTCTCACAGCAGCCATCTCATTTCTGCTGGCCAGGTCAGGAGCCTCTTTCTGACCTTGATCCTTGTTTTTGCCATCATGTTTTTGCTTTTCATCTCCTACAAGGTTGGCTTTATCGCAATGCTTCCCAACTGTTTTCCCATTATCGTCAGTTTTGGAGTGATGGGCTGGTTTGGGATCCCCCTATCCATGGCAACAAGCTTGATAGCCAGCATTGCCATCGGGCTGGCCGTTGATGATACCATACATTATCTGGTGAGCTATAACAGGGAGTTTAAAGGGGGCCTCAATAAAGAGAAGGCCCTGAGTAACACTGTTCGCCGTATGGGAAAACCGATCATTTTTACTACCGTGACCATCGGTCTCGGCTTTTCCGTGTTGATGTTTTCTCATTTCAAGCCCACGGCCATTTTCGGCCTCTTGATGATCATCACAATGTTCTCTGCCTTAGTGGCAGATCTCATCCTCCTCCCCTCCCTGATGCTTCATGTGGAACTGGTGACCATTTGGGACTTGCTCAAATTGAAATTGGGCAAAGACCCCCAGAAGGGGATACCTCTCTTTAAAGGCCTGTCTCGCACACAGGTTCATTATATCCTGATGGCAGGGGCCTTGAGAACACACGAAAGTGGAACCATTATATTCAAAAAAGGAGAGGTGAGCGAATCCATGTATGCCATTATTTCAGGCGAATTAGAGGTTGTGGACATTGCTGAAGAAGATCTCAAGAATGTAAATCAGGGCTCAAAACGGATCATAGCCATCTTGAAGTCAGGGGATGTGGTGGGAGAGATGGGCATGATCAGGTCATGCGAGAGATCCGCCACTGTCATCGCCTCAAGAGCGGCTGAGCTTCTCCAGATCAACGACCGGATGATCAGGCGACTTCAATGGCTTTATCCCCCAACAGCCCACAGATTCTTTTATAACCTGATGACCATAACGTGCGATCGTTTGGAGAAGATCACAAAATGCTACTTAGATGAAACAGTCACCGATGAGCTGAGTGGTCTCTACACCCGTGATTTCTTTGTCAGTATGTTGGAAAAGGAGATCGCCAGATCCCGCAGGTATAAGGCGACCCTTTCCGTTTTCGTGTTGGGTCTGGACAACCTTTCCGACCTAACCTCTAAGTACGGTCACAGGGCCGGTGATCGACTCATCGCTGAGACGGGGAGGCTGCTCAAACAGCATGCCAGGAAGGCAGACTTCCTGTGCCGTTACGATAACAGCCGGTTTGCCGCCATGTTAACCCACACTGCTGGCGAGGAAGCTCACGCGCTCTGCGATCGTATAAGAATCTTGTTGACCGGGTCCCTGGTCCGGATTGAATCGGAACCAATCCACATACAGGTGAGCTTCGGTGTGGCCGTTCTTGATCCTGGATCGGACAGTGATATGAAGAGATTGCTCTCGGATGCCTTTCAAGCCCTTAGCCGGGCACAGGAACAGGGGACTGGAGAAAATTAGGGTCAGGAATGAAAAAATGTCTTGAAGAAAGGGGGGGCCTTACTATATAGTGCCTTGAAGTTTTGGATATTATGACTAATTCGAATGAAAAACATATCATGGTTTTGGGCGTGGGCAATCTTCTCTTTACCGATGAGGGTGTGGGCATTCATGCGGTAAAAACCCTGCTGGAACAATATGAGTTCTCCCAAAATGTATCCATAGAAGATGGAGGCGTCTTAGGCATCAATCTTTTGGGGATAATTTCTGAGGCGGATGATCTCATCGTTGTGGATGCCATCAGAAATGGCGGAGCGCCCGGAACCCTGTACCGGCTCGAAGGGGATGACATACCGAAGCGTATTCTTGCAAAGAATTCCCTCCACCAAGTAGATCTCCTCGAGGCACTGACCCTCTGCCAGGCCCTTGATAAGGTCCCTGAAACGGTTATCGTAGGGGTAGAACCCGAGGACATCGAGACCTTAGGGCTTGAACTGACACTCCCTGTTCAGGGAAAAATGGGTGATCTGATTGGCATGGTTTTGAGGGAACTTGACCGATTAGGCGCGGGTTACCATGAGAAACGAGACGTAACTGCTCAGGTAGATAGGCTGAAGGTATTTAGCCTGTAGGAGAGACTCATGCGTGATCATCTGCCTGTGCGTGCCCTCACGCAGACAGATACGAAGCGCGGACTTCGAAAACTAATAGCCTACAGACTAAACAACCTGAATAGTTACAACGAGACAAATAATTATGTGTTTAGCCATTCCAGCCAAAATCACTAAAATAGATAACAGTATGGGCACCATTGATATGGAAGGGACCCAACGAGAAGTCAGTCTTCTCCTCCTTGAAGACGCGAAAATAGGAGACTACGTGATTGTCCATGCAGGCTTTGCCATACACAAGATTGATGAGGCAGAGGCAAAGGAATCCTTGAAGGTGCTTCGTGAATTGGTTTCTTTCATGGATAATGCGGTGACTTAAGGGGAAATTCCCTTGACAAGAACCACACTATTTTGCTATATGTTGTAATGATCTGTCGTTCAGTAACAACCAAGTCTTTCAAGGATATTTAACCCAAGAGAATTCTGAATAAAGGAGGTAAAAACGCAAATGAACAGAAGATTTATGACCGTTTTGTTGGTCGGCCTTACCTGCATGTTTTTCCTGGCCGTGGGCGTTCTGACTGCCGGCGAAAAGCAAAAGGTGTCCGATGAAATCAAGCTTCAAAACAAGGGTTATGCAAAGGACAAGAAAGGCGCTGTAAAGCTTACACACAAGAAGCATAACGTGGATTTCAAGATCGCCTGCGCAGACTGCCACCATGTGTACGAGGGCGGCAAGAACGTCTGGAAGGAAGGGGATCACGTAGATAAGTGCAGCAAATGCCACCCTATAATCTGGGAGAAAGGGAAAAAAAAGAAAAAGGGAGAGGCCATGAAGCTGCAGAATGCCTATCACAAGAACTGCAAAACCTGTCACAAGGCATTAGCAAAAGAAGACAAGCCAACCGGCCCATTTAAGAAATGTAACAAGTGCCACGAAAAGAAGAAGAAATAGCTGCTCTCCTTTTAAACCCTATTTTTCGAATAAAAAGCTGCTCTCTGAAGGGAGTGGCTTTTTTATTTTGTGACAATCATCCAGGATTTTTTCTCCTATTACCTCACCTCACACCATATTGTTCAAGCTTTAAGGGCAGGGAATTCATCTTGACACAATAAGATCGATTTTCTACTATCCCCGTGGCAAATGCTGGATCAAGTGCAGAAAGAGATGAGATGAAGGGTTCAGAGTTCAAAGGTTCATAGCTCATCGAAAATCTAAACCGTTCAATAGGTGAGACCTTTGAAAAATGCTCAATTTTGGTCAAGATCAAGGAAGGCGATCAGGCACTCAGATGACTGAGTGCCTGATGAACCTGGCGCTGAGATTGGGCAGATAAGCGCAGACTTTGAAAGGTTGCGTTTTGCAAAGGTCTCAAGGCAAGGTGAACGAAAGAAAGGCTTTAATGAAAAACAGGAGGCTAAAAGTACGCAGAAACGATCCATGCCCGTGCGGAAGCGGAAAGAAGTATAAGAGATGCTGCCTACACAAGGAAAACTCAAAAGATATAGAAGCGGATAAGGAACTGTATTTCCAAAAATACAGTATCAGGCTTAAGGAAGAAAAGGACATAAATGGTATCAGAAAGGCAGGACGTCTGGCCCTGGATACCCTTGATCTGGTGGAGTCGCAAATAAGACCGGGGATTACGACTGATGACATAAACACCCTTGTCCATGACTTCACCATAAAAAACGGCGCCACCCCTGCCCCATTAAATTATCGCGGTTTCCCGAAAAGCGTCTGCGTATCTGTCAATGAGGTAATCTGTCACGGCATCCCTAAAGAGCGGGTTTTCAAGGATGGGGATATTGTCAATGTGGATGTCACCCCCATCTTGAACGGCTATTATGCTGATGTCAACAAGACCTTTTTTGTAGGGACACCGGGACCTGACGCACAGAAAATTGTCAGAGTGGCCCGAGAATGTCTGAAAAGGGGGATGGCTGCCGTCCGATCCGGTAACAGCATAGGGGACATTGGCTGGGCCATTCAGAACTATGCGGAAGGTCAAAGGTGCTCGGTTGTCAGGGAATTTGTAGGACACGGTGTCGGTTTTGAATTTCATGAACCTCCCCAGGTCCCACACTACGGCCGTAAAGGAGAGGGCCTAATCCTGATCCCGGGTATGGTATTCACCATTGAACCAATGATAAACTTAGGGAAAAAGGATCTGAACATCTTAGACGATAACTGGACTGCCGTAACCCGGGACGGCTCCCTCTCAGCACAGTTTGAACAAACCATCCTTGTCACGGACAACGGCTTCAAGAGCCTCACCCCCTTTGATTTGTAATTGGGGTTCACAGGTTCCCCCGCACTATGTGCGGGGGAACCTGTGAACGGTTACGTTTTATCGGATGAATCTGATCGAACAGGCAAGAGATTTGGGTTTTGTTGCCCTGGGCTTTTCCCGTCCTGGAGAGCCCTTATTTTTTGACCGGTTCTGTGAATGGATTTCCGCCGGCAAGCAGGGAGAGATGGACTGGATGGGGAGGCATCTGGATCTAAGAAAAAATCCTGCAAGACTGCTCGAAGGCTGTCAGACAGTCATCAGCCTCGCCTACCCCTACTCTCAGAAAAAGCCGTGCACACCTGAAGGGTTTTCGGCCGCAAGGTACAGTGAGCCCCACAAAATCGACTACCATGACCGCTTGAGGAAACTAACTAAGATACTGGGGAGAGCAGTCAAACAACAATATCCTGGGGCAAAAACAAGGGTATGTGTTGATTCGGCCCCCATACTTGAGAGGAGCTTTGCTTACAGCTCAGGCATAGGATTCATAGGGAAAAACAACATGCTCATCATACCAGGCTATGGATCATTCCTTTTCTTGGCGGAAATCCTGACAACCGCTTCCATTCCGCATCCTGAGACTGAATTTATGGAGAGTCGATGCGGTTCATGCACCAAATGCATAGATGCTTGCCCCACCGGTGCGCTGGAAGCTCCCTACAGCGTGAATGCCTCCAAGTGCTTATCATACCTGACCATTGAAAAGAGCGGCACGGTTGACGATGATACGGGAAGAAAAATGGGCAATTGCTTTTTTGGCTGTGATGTCTGCCAGGAGGTCTGTCCGTTAAATGAAGTGGATAAATCCAAAGCTGAAGGCCTCCCTTCAATAAATGCCATGCTCAACATGGGGGACGAGACTTTCGAGGAAACCTTCGGAAAAACAGCCTTTGCCCGTGCCGGCCTCAGCAAAATCAAAAGGAATATAATGAATCTGAGGGAATGTGGAAAAAAAATCTGAAATGGACTTCTGTGATCTTAACTGCCAATACGCAACATGGCCTGAGGATGAGACCTTAGACGGGTCAGGAAGCTGCAGGACTTTTCAGGCAATTTACTGCACTATAAAAAAACGGCATGTTCACAAAAACATGCCGTGTCATGAAAAACAAAAGAGGCAAAAAGAGTCCCGGATCAAAAAAGAGGATAGACTCTCATAAGTCCGTCATTTCCAGATATTGGCTGATCGCTCCATCATACTCATGGGTCAGACGAAATACCTTCTTGGCTAATCGAAACCTGGTCTTGAGCGTGGTTTCACCTCCTGAACCCTCCATTTCCTTCAAAACCACATCATAATCGACAGGGTCAACGATAACCGTAACATCTTTGAAATTCTTGGCCGAAGATCGCAGCATGGAGGGTCCACCGATATCGATGTTTTCAATCGCCTCTTCCAGGGTTACCCCTTCTTTAGCGACTGTTTTTTCAAATTGATAGAGGTTAACGACTACCATATCAATACCCTTGATCCCATGTTTTTCCATCATCCTGACATGTTCGGGGTTATCTCGCAGGCCCAGAAGCCCTCCGTGAACCTTGGGGTGAAGGGTCTTGACACGGCCATCCATCATCTCCGGAAACCCGGTATATTCGGAGATATCCGTCACCGGGATTCCGCCCTGACGCAGCACTTTCGCGGTCCCCCCGGTGGAAAGTATCTCAACATCAAACCTGGAAAGGGATGTTGCAAAGTCCACAATCCCTTTTTTGTCGGTGACGCTAATAATGGCCCTTTCGATTTTACTCATCTCTCAAGTTTCCTTTCTGGATTCTAATTTCACCCCTATGTCAATTAACCTTGTTGTCATCGTCTGATACGGGGAAGGGGACCTTGACAAAGTCAACTCCCTCATCTTTTAGGGTCTTTTCCTCATCAGCGGTTGCTGACCCACGTATGCTCCTTTTTTCGGCAACACCGTAATGGATTTTCAGTGCCTCTGCCGCAAATCTGGCGCCAACATCCTCGGAGTTGTTTTTTACATATTCCACCACCTCTTTTGCGAGCCGTTGGTAATCAATGCTTTCCTGTCTAATCAAAGAAGCTGGTTGAGATTTCTTTACGGCAACAGGCGACATGACTTTCTTTATGTTCGAATCGTCACAGTACGGGCAGCTAACAAGATCATGAATATTCTGTTCTTCAAATGACTCGTTACTGTCAAACCAGCCCTCAAATATATGTCCCTGGGGACACTCCAAATCAAATACGATCATCTGTGGTTTATTCCTCCATCAGGCGTCTCAGGATTCTCAGGTTCAACAAATCCCTATCAGCGCCGGATTCGTCACTCCCTTTAGGGGTCTCCAAAAGAAATGGCAAATCCCAAAAAATCGGGGATTGCAAAAAGAAAGAGAAAGCCCTTTCTCCAATAGCACCCTGTCCAATGTGTTCATGCCTATCGATTCTCGACCCTAATTCCTTCTTTGAATCATTGATGTGAAAGAGCCTGCACCGATTCAATCCTATAATAGCGTCAAAGTCCCTGACCAGTTTTCTGTAGTTTTCCTCATCCCTAAAATCATACCCAGCCGCAAAAACATGGCAGGTATCCAGACAGACCCCTAAACGTTCCTCTGCCTCTGTTTGCCCTATGATCTCGGCCAAATGTTCAAACCGGTATCCTAAATTGGTCCCCTGCCCGGCCGTTGTCTCAAGGAGTATCTTGACCTGAAATTGTGAGGTGCGGTCAAAGATATGGTTAAGCGCCTCTGAAATGCGTTTAATGCCGACCTTTTCACCATCACCCAGGTGGGAGCCTGGATGCATTACCACATAGGGGATACTTAAGCGCTCCGCCCGATCCATTTCATCTAAGAGGGCATGAAATGACTTTTCCCGGTCCTCTCGGCGAGGCGAGGCCAAGTTGATAAGGTAACTGTCATGGGCGGCTACCGGCTCTATTGATGTCTCTCTCCGGGCCTCATTAAAGGCATCAATCTCTTTCGGGGATAATCCCCTGGAAATCCACCTGTTCGGATTCTTAGTGAATATCTGGATTACCTGGCAGCCCCTCTTTCTACCCCTGAAAAGGGCCTTGGATAGGCCACCGGTGATGGACATGTGGGCCCCCAACAGCGGCATGTTATCTCTCAGCATATAGAACAGCTAAGATCTTGGTCCTCTTGTCGCCGTGACATTTGACCAGATGAGGGACAGTGGAGTCATAGTATATTGCATCCCCCGGTCGAAGAATATGGATCTCCTCGTCGAGTCGGACTTCCATAGCGCCCTCCAATACATAGATAAATTCCTGCCCGTCATGTGTGGATCTTTCTTCCTCTGTTTCAGCAGGATCAAGGGACACAAGGAAGGGTTCCATATGTCTGTTTTTCTTGTGGGGCGCTAAAGATTCATAGCCATAACCGTAATACTCTCCCTTTTTGGAGTCGTATCGAGATACCACCTTCCGGTCACTCTTCCGCACAATAGTATATGCCCGGTCCTCTTCCCCTGATATAAAGTATCCCATTTTCAGGTTAAGGGCCTTTGCCAGCTTTATTACGGTCCCTAAGGGAGGAGCTAAGCTCCCGCTCTCGATCTGCTCCAAAAGGGAAACATCCAAATCAGTCCTCTGTGAAATATCCTGGAGACTGAGATTACGGCCTTCCCTGACCGCCTTGACGCGTTCGCCTACATTTACCTGAATATCTTCCTGAGGCGGTTCTTGACTGATGCTGTCCAAAAAATCTTTTTCTTGATCTCTTTTTCCAAACTGGCTGCTTGCGTCGGACAGAAAATCGCTGTGGGCATCATGGGCGTCAGCCTGGTCATTTCTTTCTTCCATAGTCCTTTCCTCTATCCCAACCTGGTTAAACCAGGATTAGGGAATTAATGAGATTCAAATCTATCATCTTCTAATATCCATGGTCAAGAGTCACTTAAATACTACCGGAACAAGCCCTATAACCATCTGGAGATATACATAAATCGTAAGCGACAGGTTCAGGGTTTCCCACTGAAAGCGGGATTCAGGGTTAGGGACAAGGACAAAATTGAACACCCGAGATAATATGGATCAGGCTTCAAGTACAAAAATGACTTCCATTCTCACACGGTACTCACTAAGCGTGTCATCTTCAACCGCCACCCTCTGCTCGAGAACCCTTAGTCCGGTAATCCCCCTTAATGTTTTGCTCGCCCTTTCAAAACCGACCCTGATGGCATCATCAAAACTGATTGGAGAGGCTCCGATGATCTCCGAAATTCTTGCTACGCGCTCCATAAGATGACCTCCTTTTTCATAAGGACATTGGGGAGATAGTTAGTGTCCGAACGAAAACTAGGATTTTTCGTTCAGATCAAGGAAGACGATCAGGCACTCAGATGACTGAGTGCCTGATGAGTCTGACGCAGATATGGGCGAAAAAGACAGTTTTTGTTCAGGCACTAGTTAAACGACTTAATAGTGCCAAAAAAAGAATTCTTAATAGGCGTTTTGATCATGTCTCTAATAAAGACAATCTCTTGACACCAATGAGTCACAAGATTATTGTATTAATCGCTTGCAAAGCTGACGGTCTCGTAAAAAGTCCAACTTCTGCTTTATGCTGCATTTCGTAATCATTCAACGTACGATAAGTACGCCTCATGATTACAAAATTTGCACCCTTGAATTTGAACTTTTTACGAATGCATCAAAGCTAAAGGATAAAATCAAAAAAATCAATGATTTTTTCAAGCATTCTATTGAAAGGAAGGTCTTGTAGCCATGTTGGAAAAACAATATATCGTTGACGATCTGACATTAGACGAATCATGG